>JBDKJN010000448.1:0-3881 GCA_039796595.1 Bacteroidota bacterium | reverse complement strand
GCCTTGTTGGGTTTGTTATTGGTTTTTTCCTTTTTTCTCTCGGTTTCACGCTTTGGAGCGGAGGAACGATACGTCAATTCATCAACAATGTATTTTTAGGACAATACGATTTTGAGAGCCGTATTGTCACTATTGCAGTACTCTTTGATGTTGCTCTTTTTTATTTTTTCTTACGCAAACAAATGCACGAATTGAGCAAGGGAATACTTGCCATAATGGTGCTGAGTGTGCCCGTTGTGGCCTGGTTGTATTAAACTATTATGGAATCTACAGCTCCTCTTAAATTATACATCATCGCCGGAGAAGCAAGTGGTGACTTGCATGGCGCCAATTTGATTAAAGCTCTGCGCAACAATCGTCCGCAAACCGATGTGCGCTGTTGGGGTGGTGAAAAAATGGAAGCAGAAGGAGGTGTTGTAGTCAAACATTATAGAGACCTTGCATTCATGGGTTTCGTAGAGGTCTTATTTAACCTAAGAACCATTCTCAAAAATATCGCTTTCTGCAAACAGGATATTCTCAATTATCGTCCCGATGCTATCATACTTATCGATTATCCGGGTTTCAATTTACGCATAGCCGAATGGGCTAAAAAGCAGGGTATTCGGGTATTCTATTACATTTCACCACAAATATGGGCATGGAAGCAAAAGCGCGTGCATCAAATCAAACGCGATGTTGAACGCGTTTTCTGTGTGCTTCCCTTTGAAAAGGACTTTTACAAAAAATTCAATGTTGACGTGAGCTTTGTGGGCCATCCGTTGCTCGACATCAACGACGAATTGATTGGAAAATCTCAATTTTTAGTTCAGAATAACCTCGACGAACGCCCAATCATTGCTCTACTACCTGGCAGTAGAACACAAGAAATCCAACGGATGCTGCCCATCATGTTGTCCACTATTGATCGATTCCCCAACCACCAATTCATCATCGCTGGTGCTCCAGGCCAAGATCAGTCGCGCTATCAACCCTATCTCAATGATCGTGTTCGCTTGATTTTCGGCCAAACCTATCCACTTCTCAAACATTCGGAAGCAGGACTGATCACCAGCGGCACAGCAACATTGGAAGCGGGTTTGTTTCAACTGCCACAAGTTGTTTGTTATAAAGCCAGCGGCATTTCCTACGCCATTGCAAAACGAATCATTAAGGTCAAATACATTTCATTGGTCAACCTGATACTGGATAAGCCAGCCGTCAAAGAGTTGATTCAAGCCGATCTCAACACAAACCAATTAACGGAGGAGCTTCAAGCGCTTTTATCCAACCCTATTCGTATCTCCGAAGTCAATACCGATTATATCCGATTACGCAATGCTTTAGGTGGTCCTGGTGCCTCTCAGCGAACTGCCATTGAGATGTTGAAAATTTTAGAAACCACTCCTATTCGAAGTGATGATAAGAGTTAATTTGGCGTTCCATGTGTGCACCAATCATTCGCTTCTGCTTCGTCCTGCTTTTGTTAGCAAGTCAATTAGCCGTTTTGGCAGGTGACCGCATTTCTGTAGGACTTTTTAATGGTGCTCACCATGTCCGTGCCACAGTTACATGCAAATTGGGTTCTTTCGATGTATATGGTGGTGATGAAATTTTATTTCGAATCGGACCGGGCCAACAATGCGAAATATCTACCGTTTCCGGTGCTTTAAACATCTATTTTAATCAAAAGACCACGACTCAACAGAAGTCCATTCGTTTGGTTCCTCAACAACCAGATGCCCAAATGCACATTCAACCTGTTGGAGCAAAAACCAATCAGCGTCGTTATGGCCAGGAAATGAGCGTAATGGCTTACTCGGGGCGCGTGCAGTTTGTCAATCACCTCGAACTCGAAGATTATGTTGCAGGCGTGATTGAAGCAGAAACCGGAAGCAACCAAACTACAGAATTTTATAAAGTACAAGCAGTAATCAGCCGCACCTATGCGATGAAAAACCTGCACAAACACAAGGCTGACGGATTTAATATTTGTGATGCCGTGCATTGCCAGGTGTATCATGGCATTCCGCTGCATGAACCCAAGACCTTTGAAGCCGCTCAATCCACACGTGATTTGGTACTGGTTGATCATCAAATCAATTTGATCGATGCTACATTCCATAGTAATTGTGGAGGCCAGACGTATCGTGCCAATGAAGTTTGGAGCAAGGACATCCCACACTTGCAAAATGTATCCGATGACTATTGTTCTAAAATGCCCCATAGTTTTTGGAAGAAAACCGTAGCTCGAAAAGAATGGGATCGATTTATCGCCAATCAGCGAGATCCACTCTCGTCTACCGACAGCACAGAATATCTATTGAAGTCGCATAAACCACAATATGTAGTAGATAGCACTTTGTCCATTTCAAGGGTTGAAATGCGCGAATCGTTTAAACTTAAATCTGTCAAATTCAATGTGGAAATCGGCATAGACAGTGTACGTTTTTTTGGTCAAGGCTATGGACATGGAGTTGGGCTTTGTCAAGAAGGAGCCATGGCTCGTGCCAATGAAGGGATAAGATATCAGGACATTATTCATGCCTATTACCGCGAGGTGCATTTAGTACCTCGCTATATGATTTGGTTTTTCAAGGATGAAGAATCACCAAGCGGCGAGGTAAGTCAAAGTACGCCCTAAGTTGATATCAATTTCCGAATTTCAGTTTCAAATATCAATCGAAGCCCACGCGCTAGCCTGCGTTAGAGGCAGTGATGTGCGTTGGCCCTCATAACATCCAATACCAATAATAGTGACTTGGGCTTGCCAAATGACAATTCAATACATTGAACAGCCTCGCGCACCCCTGCCCCTAAAGCGGGCCACCACACGTCCAACAATTCCGAAATCATTTTTCAAGTTGCGCTATGATCTGTTTTAGTTGATCAACCACGTAATCCGGTCGTTCGAGAACATCTCTATTATCGAATCGATGCACCTTCATCCCCATCATTTCTATATCCAATTGGCGACGTAAATCGTATTCCCTTACATGGCATAAATCGTGAATGCTTCCATCAAGTTCAATGACTAATTGTAATTTATGACAATAGAAATCGACAACATAATGAGCGAGTGCGTGTTGTCTTCTGAATTTATATCCCCCAACTCTATAGTCCCGAACCAATTGCCAAAATGCCTTTTCAGCTTTAGTTTCTTTTGCTCGCAATTTCTTCGCCCGATGCATCAAATGGGGGGTCGCGTTTTGGAACATTGTTAAGTTTCCTCTAGTCCATTTACTCATATTTTGACACCTGATTAAAATCAAATTGCCACAGTTGCGGGGAAATACAAGCAGCCAATTGTAAAAATATTCACTTCTTCTTAGTTGATAGCTCAGTGTTAATTGAATTTGCATAAATCGAAGCCTGAGCGATGGCCCCCTCAAGGGGCAGGGGTGCGAGTTGGCCTTACCCTATTCAACAACAAAATCATAAATCGTAGCCTGAGCGATGGCCCCCTCAAGGGGCAGGGGTGCGTGTTGGCCTTACCCCATTCAACAACAAAATCATTAATCCAAGCCAGCACATTAGCTGCCTTCCATATCACTCGAGAATCACGACACCAGTACAGAAAACAAACCACTAAAATCTACGACAAATTCCAAGATTACGGCTACCTTTGCCTCCAATAAAAAGTGACCGAGAAATGGCGAAGAAATTGACCAATGTAAACATCTTTAAATTCCGTGTGATTATTGACACAGAAGAGGATGTTTTCCGAGATATTGAAATAGAAACCGATGCATCTTTTGAAGATTTGCACCGCTCAATTCTCGATGGATTTGATTTCGAGGAAGGAGAAATGGCCAGCTTTTATATGAGTAATGAGCAATGGGAAAAAGGTTTGGAAATCGCTTTGATGGATATGGGCGAAAAAGCAGCCCTCAACATGAAAG
>JBDKJN010000447.1:0-5739 GCA_039796595.1 Bacteroidota bacterium | reverse complement strand
TGCTTCATTGGCCATGTTGAAGACCTCTAAAGCTATTGCTGCGATTCGTGGTCGCGATTTTGTAATTCCAGATGATATACATTCGGTAGCCGTTGCAGTGCTCAATCATCGCATTGTGTTGAGCCACGAACGCGAAATGGAAGGCCGCACGGTTGAAGAAATTATACAAGAAATCATTACCCGAATCGAAGTGCCTCGCTAATGAATGGATCTTCACAAAAATTGAATCCTTGGCAGCAATTGAATCTTCAGAAACGTTTTTTTTATGCGTTCACTGGAGTAATCGGGTTGTTTGTTCTTGCGCACCCTTGGCCACCGCTTATTGTTGTGGCCTGGATCGCGTGCACTACTCTGACAGTAGCACTGTTTTTCGATATAGCGTTGTTGTACGTTCGACCATTACAGATTCATGCTAAGCGGCGTTGTTCGCGTCGCTTTTCGCTCAGTGATCCGAATCGTGTCGATATTGAAGTAGAGTACAAAGGACAGCAACAATTATTGGTGAGTTGGATAGATGAGATACCAGAGCAATTTCAAATTCGCGAACAACAAGTAACCTCTCGACTTGAGCCGAATACTCCTTTCAAATATTCGTATGAGTTAACACCAAAAACGCGTGGTGAATATTTCTTTGGCCATATCAATGCTTTGGTTTCAACGCGCTTGCAACTGGCCATGCGCAGATTACAATTGGGCGAGGAACAAATGGTTCCTGTATTTCCCAGTGTCATTCAAATGAAGAAGTATGAGCTGCTTGCTTTTCAACGCATCAGCACAATGGAGGGAATTAAAAAAGTGCGGCGTTTGGGGCACAGCTATGAATTCGAGAAGATTCGACAGTACACGATGGGCGATGATCTGCGGTCGATCAACTGGAAAGCCACAAGTCGTCGAAATACGATCATGGTGAACCAATATGAAGACGAACGTTCACAACAGATATTATTTGTATTGGATAAAGGTCGAAATATGTTGATGCCATTCAACGGGCTCGCATTGATCGATTACGCCATTAATTCGATGCTGGTATTAGCCAATATCGCATTAATGAAATATGATAAGGTGGGCATGTTGTCTTTTTCAGACAAGTTAGGGACCGTGGTCAAGTGTGAGTCGGGGCCAGCTAAGTTGACAGAAATCCTACATGGGTTATACGCTCAACAATCCCAAAGTACAGAGGCAAATTTTGACTTGTTATATCGTGCGACTCGGCGGGTGGTCAGTAACCGAAGTTTATTGTTTGTTTATACAAATTTTGAAAGCGAATATGCCTTGATGCGGGCATTACCTGCGTTGCAACGCTTGAATCGTTTGCATCTTTTGGTGGTTGTTGTTTTTGAAAACAGTGAATTAAAAGAATATGCAAAAGGCAAGGTGTCTTTTGTTTCAGACATCTATTCGCAAACGATCGCGAATAAGTTATTATTCGACAAACGAGCTATCGTTGCACGATTACATAAATCGGGAATTCAAGCGATTTTGTCAACGCCTGAGGAACTATCCGTACAATCGGTAAACAAGTATCTCGAATTGAAAGCCAAAGGCTTAATCTAATTAACCTATGTCTGGTAGTGTTCAATTTATGTTCGCTGCATGATCCCTTTAGTTTATTGACATGATACAGGAGAACTAGGGACTACATAAAAAGTCAAGGGCCAAAATTCTTCGAACCAATGAAGCGTCATTCGTGAAGAAGAATGAAGACACTTGGCTGGTTATGGTGAATTATTGGATATAATATTCAACCTAAGTAGCGGAATGTAAAAAAAGGGTAGCGTTCTATTAATAAAGTGCTTTTTGCTCATTTGATTTAAACGTATTCTGTTGAGAATACGATGACTTCATGTTTTTCTTCGATCCTAGGTAAGTTCGAAAGCATTGAATTTACTGGGTTTTTTAGGGGCTTTTGTTTCTTTGTGCTCAATGGGATTTGTTTTCGTCTATGGTATTCTGTCATTGGTCGAAATGCTGTAACCTTCTTCATTGTCCTTTGGTTAAAAAGACATAACTGCAAGATATCGGTGGATTTAAACTGCCCATCGATATAAATACACTAAAAACTATTGGACATGAAAGCATTAATTCATGCGTCTTCTTTTGGCGCGCGCCTTGGTGGCATCCTGCTTCTTTTATTCGTTACTTTAATTGGACAAACAGGTTTTGCTCAATTCAATTCTGCATTTGATTTTAGCCCAACTGTCATGTGGTCGAGCTACACTGGTGGCGAAAACTATGATGACACAAAACAAATCATCGCTGATTATGGCGGCAGTGTTTATGCTGTTGGTATGATCAGTGAAGGTGAGTCGATTGCCGATTTGGCTTTTCTCAACACGTATGGTGGTGGGCTAAGCGATGCATATATTACCAAAAGAAATCCTGATGGAGAGGTGCAATGGAGTTTGTTCATCGGTGGTGCATCCAGCGATTTTGGAACGGCCATTTGCGAATTACCTGACGGCAACATCTTAGTTGGAGGTTATACTTCTTCGATCGGGGATATCGCAATTGATGGCAGTCAAACTACTTATGGAGGCGGAATTTCAGACGGCTTTATTGCCTTAATCGATCCAGATGGCTCGCAGATTTCATCCTCATACATTGGTGGTACAGGTCGTGATGTCATTGTACGTCTAGTGTCTTCTCCCGATCAGCGCATTTTCTTTTGTGGTAACACGAATACTTCCTCATTGGCCTATCCGATGATCCACCAGGATACGTATGGTGGTGGTACATCTGATGGATTTATGGGCGAAATCATGTCAACCGGTGAAGTCGTATGGGCTTCATATGTTGGTGGCAGTTTTGCCGATTTTGTAACAGATATTGCTGTTTCAAATGAAGGTAATTTGCATTTTGTTGGAAGAGGCGGACCATCTGCTTTGATCAGCTCAATGGATTCACCGATATTAGGCGGTGGTATCAGCGATGGTTTTGTTGGTGTATTGAACAATGAAGGCCTAGTTTGGACGAAATATATTGGTGGTATCAATTATGATGCTATCGAAGGTGTGGCCATTTCACCGTCCGGCGCTACGGTTATCGTGGGTTCTACCAATAGCGATGAAATTGAGGCTTTGGATTCTTTCACTGGCATTACAAATAATAATTATGACATCATCGTAGCTACTTTTTCGGATGAAGGTGAACTATTATGGCATGAAATCTTGGGCGGTGACGGAAATGATACACCTGCCGCAGTGGCTGTTGATGTCATGGGTAATGTGTTTTTAGGAGCAAATTCGGAGTCTGCAGGATTAGAAACTATCAATCCATTGTTTGATACTCCTGTCGGCGGCGCTGATATGTTTATGGCGCGTTGGAATGCTTCAGGAACGAAAATTTGGGCTTCTTATATGGGTGGTATGGAAGATGATTTCTGTACCGATATTGCCATCGATCGACTTGGTAAAGTGGTGTATTCAGGTTACTCAGAATCTTCGGCATTGTATGGTACACCAGCTGGAGTAGAGTACAATGGCGGCTGGGATGGAATTGTCTCAAGGATAATGGACTGTGATAACCCAGAAGTTGAAATTCATGAATTATCTGATACGGTTTTGTGCGAAGGCTCAACAGCGGAATTCTGCGCTGGTGGTGCGCAACACTACCAATGGTTCAATCTTGATACAGTAGCGATTACGGATACTCAAGAACCTGGCTATGTATATGCTATAGGTTATAGAGACAATGGTTGTTTGAGTGTTTCGAATCGCATTGAAGTGCAAGTCCTGCCTCGTCCGGAGGTTGAAGCAGTGGCATTTGGCCCTACCATTTTCTGTGGAACAGGTACTGTGTACATGGAAGCGACGGGCGCACCAGAAATTTCCTGGAATAACGGCGATGAAGGTTTTTCTACCACTATTACTGAAGCCGGTACATATTATGCAACTGGTACGGCCGAGAATGGATGTCGCGACACATCTCCAGGCATCGAAGTGATCTTTGTAGAAGACCCTGAAATGACTTTTGCTGTGGGCGATTCAGAATTATGTATTGAAGGTGGCGTAGAGGCATTGGTTGGTTTGCCCGAGGGCGGAGTATTCGAAGGCAATGGCGTTGTGGGCAACGTTTTTGACCCAATGCTTGCAGGTGGTGGCACACATGAAGTATATTATTCTTTCCAGGATGATTACGGATGTTATTCAAATTCCGACACTATTCAAATCAGTGTGTTTTATCCTCCCGTTTTGATGTTTGATGCAATAGATACACTTTGCCTATTAGATTCGCCGGTAGATCTTTTGGGGTTACCTGTAGGTGGCTATTTCAGCGGCGACGGTATTATTGGATCAACATTTAATCCTGGCATGAGCGGCACCGGTCCTCAAAATATCACCTATACCTACATAGATAGCTACGGTTGTGCGAATAATGCCTATCAGTTGATTACGGTAGATGCTTGCACAGCTATTGAAGAACTTAATGATGAATCATTGTATTTCTCGGTATATCCTAATCCGGCAACCGATGTGTTTAATATGAAGTTCAAAGCGCATATTCAATACACCTGCCGTCTGATGAGTACCACTGGACAACTTGTTGATCAATGGATTTGCAAAGATTTTTACTCCTATAACGCTACTGATCTTGCCAATGGGATGTACTACCTTCAAGTTGAAAGTGAAGGTTGGATTTACACCCACAAATTACAGATCAGCCGATAGTAAAAAAGGTTTTATACGCCTTTCTTACCCTATGGATAGGCGATGAATCACCCTATATGTGTTTTATACGTGCTGCTATATTAAAGAGTCAAGCCCTTTAAAAATTGAACTGAAAAACTGATTGAACACTTTGGATTTCTGATGCTGCTCACCCTTTTGGCAAAAGAATCCGAATTATTGAGAAAGGCTTTTTATCCATAGCAGTTTATACGTGTATTTAGAGAGAATTCCCGCCTTGCAGCGGGATTCTTCTTTTTATGCCTACCTGCCCACGTGGTATGGGTTTTATGACCTATTTTCGCGCGAGAATTTATAGAATTGAAAATGAGCGAAATTGCCAGTAAATACGACCCGCAGGGCATGGAAGACCGCATCTATGCCTATTGGATGGAGCACAAATTGTTTAAGAGTGTACCCGACGAAAGGGAACCATTCACCATCGTAATTCCACCTCCAAACGTTACCGGGGTGCTTCATATGGGACACATGCTCAACAATACCATTCAGGATTTGTTGGTGCGTAGAGCACGTATGCAAGGCAAAAACGCTTTGTGGGTGCCCGGAACAGACCATGCAAGTATCGCCACCGAAACCAAAGTGGTTCAAAAACTTCGTGCACAAGGCATTAAAAAAAGTGACCTGAGCCGCGATGAATTCCTTGAACATGCATGGGAATGGACCCATAAACATGGCGGTATTATTCTCGAACAATTGAAGAAGCTGGGTGCAAGCTGCGATTGGGATCGCACGCGTTTCACCATGGACGAAAAATACTATGAGAGTGTTGTAGATAGTTTTATTGATCTCCATAAAAAGGGTCGTATCTATCGTGGCGAACGAATGATCAACTGGGATCCTGCTGCTTTGACAGCCTTGAGTGATGAAGAAGTAATCTACAAGGAAGTCAACAGTAAATTGTATCAAGTACGTTATCAAATTGTAGGAACATCGGAGTATATCACCATTGCTACAACGCGTCCTGAGACGATTTTAGGAGATACTGCCATCTGTGTGCATCCAAAAGACGAACGTTACTTGCACTTGCACGGCAAGAGCGCCATTGTTCCTATCG
>JBDKJN010000446.1:0-3035 GCA_039796595.1 Bacteroidota bacterium | reverse complement strand
CACCAATTCACCATTCTTAGAGTATTTCATCAACTCAAAATCTAAATTATTTCCATTAGTTGTGTCGCGCGACCAGGACGAGATGGCGTAGGTCGAATCACTCAAACAATTTATCGATTGAAATACAGTGTTTCCTTCTATCGCTTTGCGCAAATTGAATCCTCCTTGAGCGGACATTATACTAGAAAATACAAAACAAGAGACTGATATGATCAGCCTCTTGTCTAAATTATGGATATTAATGAACGACATTTACTGTTGTTGATTCGACAATACGATTGTTGTGCAGCAAACTGATTTGGTAAAGACCTGCCGCCCATTGTCCAACCTCGAACTTCACTTGCTGTTTAGCATGTGCCAGTACTATATGAAACACCTCTTTTCCATTGTTGTCCACCACAATAAGGGATTGACCCGATTTGAAAAATTCTTGAGGCACCTCAAGTAGCACATACTCGTTAGCAGGATTGGGGTAAACGCGCAAAACAGTCAATGTTTGGGTTGTTGGTGCTCCACTGCGTTTGCTGTTCTTGGCCCCGCCGCTGATCATGGGGTCTATATCGTATTCACCATCGTAATACAAATTTAGAATTTCCATCGCGTTGCGCCCAGCATAACTGTTCCAGTGGTCGTCGGCAATCAATTGCAGTTTAGCAATTTGGTTTGGGGGAAGATTGTCAAAATCGAGGGCGTCTTGGAGCAACCTATTGGCAGTAAGAGCATGGCTTGACGCATCTATTGTGATCAGAAACATGAAACTCAGCAATGTTAATTGTTTGGCCATGCCTGTGCAATTTTTTATTTCATGCTCCCATTAAGCATCGTACTTCAAAGGTAATACAATCGTGTAGGTTTCGACTTCGAAAGGCCATCGCACTTTTTAGCGATTTCCAATTGTTTGACATATTGAAAAAACTTACACCCTGCTGATCCAGTACCTTTCTATTGCGATCCAAAATCCTGGAGCCGGCCCTGTAAGTGAATTCGTACATCCCACTTAGGTGGGACAGGTTTTGCGCGTGCAAATTCGATCACTCGATGTTTCCGCATCATTAACGCAATACCATTACCTGACCCTTTTTGGCGCCGCTTGGCCCTTCGAGTCTCCATACGTAGGTTTCGTTTTGCACGTAGGTATATTCCTGCATCGCCGTCCAGAAATCATGAGCTGGATCGCTGGTTTCCCAAATTTTGACTCCCCAACGATTGTAAATGATCAAGTGATTGTAATGGCATTCCACGGGTCCAAATACCTCCAACACATCATTCACTCCATCATTGTTTGGCGTAAAGGCATTGGGCATATAGATGTCCGATTCATCTGCCAAGAGCGGTGTTATCCAATGCGCAATAGAGTCACTGCATGCTGTGTTGGGATTGACGACAAGAGTGATCTCAAACGAATCGCCAAGTCCATATGCATGAACAGGTTGATATTCCCAACTCCAATGACCATCTCCAAATAACCACATTGCAGAGTTGGCTCCTTGCGACGTATTGATCAACTGAACTTCAGGCGAACAAGGGAGTTGAACCATTTCAAAAGAAGCTTGGACAGCATTGACTTCAACTATAATAGATGCCGTATCTGCGGCGCAAATGCCATTGCTCACCAATACAACAAACGTTGTATTGGCCTCAGCTGAAACCCAAACACTAGAAGACAAAGCGCCAGCGGGGTTGATCCATGTAAACTGCGATCCACCCGAAGCCGTGAGGTTGAAGAGCTCTCCAGGACAAACCGATGACGGTCCATTGATGGATCCTTGAGGTGGGTCAATAACATTCACCAACACCGTGTCGGGTGCACTAGTGCATCCATTTTGCGTAACAACTACATAATAAACTGTGGTCGCTTGTGGTTCAACCACCACCGTTTGCTGCGATGACGCTATACCTCCACTCCATTGAAATGAACCGCTTCCCAAGGCCTGAAGGGCAATGGAAGTTCCCGAGCAAATGAGCGCATCGGGTGGAGCTATCGGCCCGAAATTACTCGGATAAACCGTTACGATCGTAGTATCTGGCAAACTGGTGCAACCGTTGGCCGTCAACGTCACCAGATACATGGATGTAGTGTCGGGACTGACAGCGATGCTTGGTGTATTCGACTGTGTGGCGCCCGACCATTGCAACTGGCCATTGCCCAATGCCGTGAGCGATACCGTATTTCCCCAACACATAGCGGTATCGGGAGGCGCCACCACAACAGGAAGATCCATCACCTGCACAGTATGATAGGCTGTATCACTGCCGCAAGCTGTTGACCCTACCACCAGGTAGGTAGCAGTAGTTGAAGGTATACCTGAAACAGTTGAGCTCGTCGGGTCGCCGCTGAGCGATTGCCCAGGGGGCCAGTAATACGTTGAAACTCCAGATGCTTGTAGGGTGATATTTTGACCAGCACAAATCTGCGATGGCCCCACGAGAGTCACAGCAGGTGGTTCGAATTGCTCGGCAATAACCAATGAATCGATACCTATACTGCAGTCAGCGACAACTTCGACCCAATAGGTACCCGGCTGATTCACCGTTAAAAATCGTGATGTACTGCCATCCTGCCATGTATAAGTGGCGCCACAAAAGTCACCTCCATCCAAAATCAATTGAATGGATTGCCCGCAACTCACCGATAGGTCTTCCCCTAAATCCACGGGTAAAACAGGAACCACTATTTCTGTGGACAATTGCGAAGGAATATAATTGGGGATACCCGAGTTGCAAGACGTTCCTGAAGCTAGCAACAAACCATCCAAGACAAAATTACAACTTAATCCAGGCGCATTAGGAGCTTCTATGACCCCCATCCATTGGGTTGCGTTGCGTGCAAGATATATTCTACCATCGGGGCCCAATTGAAGACCACCATAAATATAATTTCCTGTCACCACGGGTGCGATATGGATAAATGCATTCGTCGACAAATTGAACTGAATCACATGATTCGAATTCCACGTCCGAGACAAGTATAAATACGCACCATTGGGTGAAAACTCTGCTCCGTAATAGCCATTGCCATTGTTGGGAAGCAAAGC
>JBDKJN010000445.1:0-3537 GCA_039796595.1 Bacteroidota bacterium | reverse complement strand
CTTAGGTCAGGTCATTGTAACAAATAACACCAATATTCCTATCACGCCGACAGCGGTGACGGTTTATATTCCTGAATTTATGACACAACCAACTTCTGTTGCGAATCCTGTTTTGATGGCTTACAGCGATACGCCCATCGCGTTGCATGCTTTGATTGGAGAAAAAGTGCTGAACAATACAACTTCGCGTGAAACAAACGTAGAGATTGAAGTTCGTTATTTTCATAACGGCTCTGAAAAATCGATGAAAGAGAATGCAACGATCACAATAATGGGCCGCAATGCTATCAATTGGAATGATAAACTTGCTTTGGGTGCATTTGTGACAAGCGGACACCCTGAATTGGTGAACATTAATAGGACATGCGATCAATTTTTGTCCAATCCCTCTTCTCATGGTCTGCCGTCTTCTATCGTGAAAGCGAGCCAGTTTTTTGCAGCGTTTGAAAATTGGGAGGGCTTGCACTATAGTGCTGACCCAAATACACCATTTGCTAAGGCAAGCACCAATAAAGTATTTATTGATTATCTCCAATTCCCTACCGAATTATTATTGAGCAGAGCAGGAGATTGTGATGATTTCGTAGCGCTATTTTGTGCTTTGATGGAAAGTGCGGGAATACGAACTGGATTTATTGATATGCCAGGACATGTCATGAGTGCTTTTGAAACTGAAGTAAAACCAGATCAATTGAATCAGTTTGGTATTTCACCGAACGAAGTTATCTTGAAAGATGACCGCGTGTGGATTCCAGTCGAAGCAACACTATTCGGTAAATTGGACTTTTTGGAGGCATGGAAAGCGGGTTCAGCGCGATACAACAATGCCATACAATTGGGTCAGTTCCCTGAATTGGTCACAATGACTGTGGCGCATAATTCTTATTTGCCGGCCAATGGAATTCCAGGTGAGAAACCTGTCTCTTTTGAAATTTCAAATGTTGCAATCAAACGATTGGATAACGTACTCTTCAAAGTTTCTGCGAAAATGAAACGTGAACAACTGCTCGATCTGGAGCAGCGGTATCTAAAGGAGCCGGATAATGTTTTTGTTAAAAATAGATACGCCATGATATTGGCTCGGACGGGAGCATTGGATCGGGCTCAGACGGTATTGGATGAGGCATTGGCGCTGTCTCCCAAAAACGCAGTGGTATTAAACAATATGGGCAACGTAGCTTATTTAAACAGATCATACAATGCGGCGTTGGAAAAATATCGTCAAGCCATGCAATTGGATGATACAGATGCGCAAATTTTGATTAATATTTGTCAAACCTTGTTGGCACTCGATAAAAGAGCAGAAGCGAAGACGTTCTATGAACAGGCCGCGCTAAAGGATGCTAACGTAATTCAATTATATCCACACTTAAAAACCAAACTACAATGAAACAATTCTTGCTATCAAGTATGCTCATTTGTCTGCAATGGGTGACATACGCGCAGAACAAACCTTCTGCTTTAGGAAAAATAGTTTATTATGAAGGTAAAGTTTTGGTTGGCAACGGCACCGAGATGAATCCCATTCGTTTGAACAACGAGGTTTTTGGTGACCAATTCATCAAAACTATTGGCGATGCGATGGCCGAAATTCAATGGTCGAATGGAGTGAAATCGGTTGTAGGACCACAGAGTAATTTGAGCATTCAGTCACTCTCCAAAGGCTCATCTTCTTCAGCAAAATCTTCCACTGAAGGGGTGTTTCGCGAGTTCAAAGTGAAGGTGAATAAAGGGACATCCGCTAAGCGCTCGGAGGAAGGAGGAATCCGAAGAGACGAGGTAAAAACAGATGGTAAAACGGAAGGTGAGATCTACTGGAAGGAGGATAAGGAAATATTGTTCTCCGAAGCTTATGCGTTTTATGAGAATGGAGAATATGCCAAAGCCATTGCCGCGTTGCATGCCTTTATAAATCAAAAACCAAAAGATGACATGGTGAAGTACGCGTGGTTCGCTCTGGGCCATAGTTATATCATGTCGAATAATCCGGCCAAGGCACAAGAAATATTTACTCGTTTTGTGAGCGATTTTCCCAATGATGAATTGAGCAAAGACGCCAATGTGATTTTGGCGAATTTGGCGCAATGAAATGGTTGATCAGGAATATTGTCAGATCATTTTTAGCTGCTCTCGTTTTAGCGGCCATCGCTCTGGCCATTACAGTTGGTATGGAGCAAGTGAGTCGAACCATGGTGCGATCTCCACTTGAAGGTGCAAGAAATCAGATTCTTGATCTTGCTTTTCAAGTTAGGCCCACTAATGCGCTATTAAACCGAATTACGCCAGAAGACATTGTAATTGTCGATATCGATGATGCCAGTATTGCCGAGTTGGGCAGGCCTCAATTGTGGCCGCGTGGCTACGACGCAATGGTGATCGATTACCTCTCTTCTGGTAACCCACGTGCTATCGGAATCGATTATCTTTATCCAGAAACGGATGAACTGCCAAACGCTTATGCTCAAATGTTGGAACAACGCGGTTTTTCCGATGGTGAGAATATCTTAAGTGCGTTAAGCACCGACGACATGTTGGCCGAGAGTATTGGCCTTTCTGGTAAAGTTTACTTGAGTGTTTTTAATGACGATGATGCTTCCATGGATTCTATGGCATTGGCGCCTGATCCATTGCGATTGATCCAATTGAATGCTACGTTTGATCAGTGCATTCAACTTACCAAACCGGCTCTGCCCATTCTGCCGTTTGTTGAGGGGGCCAAGGGAGTTGGTTGCATATCAATGCCGAGTATGAATGATGGTTCCGTGCGATACTACCATGCTCTCAATCGATGGCCAAACGGACAACAAAATTACCTGCCGAATTTTGCAGTGCATATGGCGAAAGATGCCGTAGATAGCACGAATCAACTGCAATGGGCATGGGAAAATGGACGAATGAAGTTGGCAGATCAATTGTCCATTCCTTTGGATGATCATGCGTCGTTTCGTTTGAATTGGTTGGGCCAGAACGATAGCATCAGATATATATCCTATTATAAAATTTTGGATGGCCGAGTGCCACTTGAATTCTTCGAGGGAAAATTTATTTTCCTTGGTACAAGCGCATCTGGGATGCAGGACCTCAAGACCATTCCTTCGCGCAATGAGAAAATTCCAGGGGTTGAGGTTCATGCCATCGCATTTCTAAATATGGTGAATGGCGCTTTTTTACGTGAATGGCGGCAAGAAGAAGTTGTTTTGCCTTTGTATCTAATGTCTTTTGTGTTGGTTGTAATTTTCTTATTGCTTCGACCGTTAATTGGTTTTGTGGTTAGCCTAGGTTTGGTGTTCGGACAAATGTTATTGTTTGTGATTCATGTTTTTCCAACCTACAGCGTTATTCTACCGATTGTATCAATGATGCTAGTCACCATATTCGCATACATAGCGTCAACACTGTACATCTATTTTATTCGTGAACGCAAATCACGTCGATTAAAATTGGCTTTCAGTAGTTATGTTTCGCCAGGTGTGGTAAACCAGATTGCAAAGGACAGTTCAGTGATGAAATTGCACGGTCAAAAGAAAATTTTGACGG
>JBDKJN010000444.1:0-13624 GCA_039796595.1 Bacteroidota bacterium | reverse complement strand
GTGCATGAAGACATCAACAAGGATGGTAAAATTGATGTGAACGACCGTGTAGGTGTTCGCGAAATGGATCTCTGGAGAGACCATCCGGTTGAAGGTGTAGGACACCGCTGGGGTCTTACGATCGACCTGAGTTCTTGTATCGGTTGCGGATCTTGTATCACAGCATGCCATACTGAAAATAACGTTCCTGTTGTAGGTAAAGACGAGGTGTTGCGTCACCGTGATATGCACTGGTTGCGCATCGATCGTTATTTCTCTTCTGAGCACGAAACGCTTAAGGAAACAAAAGAAAAAGAAAACCTTGGTACCATCGGCGCTTACCGCCACATGGAAGACCCTGCGTTGAACCCGAAAACGGTTCACATGCCGATGATGTGCCAACACTGTAACCACGCGCCTTGCGAAACGGTTTGTCCGGTTGCAGCTACTGTACACAGCAATGAGGGCCTCAACAATATGGCTTACAACCGTTGCATCGGTACGCGTTACTGCGCAAACAACTGTCCATACAAAGTTCGTCGTTTCAACTGGTTCAACTATGTAACCAACGACAAGTTTGCAATGGTAAATCCATCGCAGGATGAGACCATGCGTATGGTACTTAATCCTGATGTAACAGTACGCACTCGTGGTGTGATGGAGAAATGTAGCATGTGTCAACAACGTATCCAAGCTGGTAAGTTGGAAGCGAAAAAGGCAGGTGTTCCAGTTCCAGACGGAAGCATCGAAACGGCTTGCTCTGAGGCTTGCCCAACCAATGCAATCGTATTTGGTGACCTCAACGACACGAAGAGCCTCAACACCAAACGTTCAGTTAACAACCGCTCATATCATGCATTAGAAGAAGTAGGTATCCAGCCGAATATCTTCTACATGACTAAAGTGCGTAACATCGAAGAAACAGAAGCTTAACCCAGATACATCCGATTAAAGTATGTTCAAGGAATCGAATCTTAGAAAACCCCTGATCTTAGGTCATAAGACGTACGGCGATATCACCAATGATATTGTTAACCCGATCATGGGAGAAGCCCCAAAGCAATGGAAAATTGCTATCACAATTGCATTCATCGTGGCGCTATATGGTGTAGGATGTATTTTCTACGTTGTAGGTGTCGGTATTGGATCATGGGGTTTGAATAAAACGGTAGGATGGGCATGGGACATCACCAACTTCGTATGGTGGGTCGGTATCGGTCACGCTGGTACGCTTATCTCTGCGGTATTGTTGTTGTTCCGTCAGCGTTGGCGCATGGCGATCAACCGCTCTGCTGAGGCAATGACGATTTTCGCCGTAATCATGGCAGCGGTGTTCCCGCTCTTGCACATGGGTCGTATCTGGTGTGCATATTGGACACTTCCTTTGCCCAACTCTCTTGGTTCTCTTTGGCCCAACTTCAACTCAGCATTGATGTGGGACGTATTCGCGATCTCAACCTACTTCTCAGTTTCTTTGGTATTCTGGTACATTGGTTTGATTCCGGATTTCGCTTCTATCCGCGACAAAATGACGAACCACCCAATGCGTAAATTCTATAGCATTTTGAGCTTCGGTTGGAGCGGTCGTGCGAAGCACTGGACACGTTTTGAAGAAGTGTCTTTGGTATTGGCTGGTATTGCAACTCCGCTTGTATTCTCGGTTCACTCGATCGTATCTATGGACTTTGCTACATCGATCGTTCCTGGTTGGCATACAACCATCTTCCCGCCATACTTCGTATCGGGTGCGGTATTCTCAGGATTTGCGATGGTACAAACGCTTTTGTTGATCATGCGCAAAGTGATGAAACTTGAGGCGTACATCAATATGCGTCACATTGAATACATGAACATCGTAATCATCGTTACTGGTTCAATCGTAGGTGTGGCTTACCTTACAGAGTTATTCATCTCTTGGTATAGCGGTGTAGAGTATGAATCTTACGCATTCATCAACCGTTTCTCTGGTCCTTTGGCTTGGTCGTATTGGTCCATGATGACATGCAACGTAATTTCTCCTCAGCTTTTCTGGTTCAAGAAATTGCGTACCAGTTTGACATTCACATTCTTCATGTCGATCATCGTAAATATCGGTATGTGGTTCGAACGTTTTGTGATTATTGTTACTTCAATCCACCGCGACTATATTCCAGGTGCTTGGGGTGAATTCAAAGCGACATCAATCGATATCGGTTTGTTCATTGGTACGATCGGAATTTTCTTCACTTTGTTCTTGTTGTTCTCACGCTACTTCCCAGTGTTGGCTTTGAACGAGTTGAAAACGATTTTGAAAACTTCAGGTGAGAGCTACAAAAAAGACGGTGCTCACCACTAAACATATTTAACACTTAAGGCAAATAAAGAATATGGCCAATAAAGTATTTCATGTCATGTATGACGACGACCAAAAGCTCATGGACGCAGCTAAGGCGTTGGTGAGTCAAGGCATACGTGTTAAAGAAGTGTTCTCTCCATTCCCGATCCACGGACTTGATCCTGTGATTGGAGTAAAAAGAACTCGCCTCGCCATTTGTTCATTTATGTACGCTTGTACCGGTACAGCTTTGGCTATTCTAGGTACGTGGTATTTCATGGTGAGCGATTGGAACTGGAATATCGGAGGTAAACCTAACTTCACTTGGATTGAAAATGCACCTGCATTTGTTCCTGTGATGTTTGAGTTCTCTGTTTTCTGCGGCGCTCACGGTATGGCTATTACGTATTTGTTGCGTAACGGCACATTGCCTGGTATGCCAGCCTCTAACCCAGATCCACGTACAACCGACGACAAGTTTGTGATGGAAATCACGACAGATGACAATCACATGTCGGCTTCTGATTTGGAAGCGAAAATCCGCGCAACGGATGTGTATGAATTGAACATAAAGGATTATTAATTAAGCTCATGATTCACAAGAAATATCTTTTTGTTGCAGGTTTAGCGGGAACATTGGTTTTCAGTTCTTGCACCGAAAGCGACCAAGCTCCAGGTTTGGAATATATGCCAGACATGTATCGCTCTCCAGCCTTGGAGGCCTACATCGACTATGGTAGCAACAAACATATGGACCTTACCCAAGAAGAAAAGAATGAATTGGGTGTAGTGCCTGTATTGTCACGTCTTCCAGTCGACGGTACTGTGCCTTTTATGGGTAGCGAAATGGCGATTTTCGCAATGCCATATCCATTGAACAATACAGTTGAAGATTACGAGCGTGCGGCTGCTGAAATAAAGAGCCCATTGCTTTCAACCAAGGTGAATGTTGAACGTGGTAAGGAGTTGTATACGCATATGTGTATGCACTGCCATGGTAAAGATGGTCACGGTGATGGTCCAATCTCTAAGAACGGACACATTCCAGGTATTCCGGATTACGCAACTAAGTTGAAGGACTTGCCTGAAGGCAAAATGTACCACACTATCATGTATGGTAAAGGTTTGATGGGACAGCACGCTTCACAATTGTCAGCTCAGGAGAGATGGCAGGTGATCAGCTATGTGAAATGCTTGCAACAAGGTGTATCATCACCTGAATTCGATGCCAATGGCATGGTGAAACTAAAAGCAACAGCTGCTCCAGCGGACACGACAGCAAAAAACGGATAACCTGACCAAACAACTTACAAGAATTTAAAATCGCGAAACAAAGAATATGGGACACGACAAACTGCATTTTGAAATCCCTGCAAAAACACGCAATTGGTGTTTTGGCCTCATGGGCCTTGGCCTTGTATCAGCCATTGTAGGTGCCTTTGCAGACCAAACACATGGGCAATATATGTGGGCAGTTTTGCTCATTTGTGGATTCTTTTTCCTAGCTGTGTCTTTGGGCGCATTGTTCTTTTACGCTCTGCAGTATGCTGCAGAGGTAGCTTGGACCGCACAAATCAAACGTGTGTTTGAGGCTATGTTCTCATTTATACCTTTGGGTTTGGGAGTAATTTTATTGGTGTTGATAGCTGGTAAGTTCCATTGGCATCACATCTACCATTGGATGGATCAATCTGTCTATGAAGAAGGTACTGCTACGTATGATAAGTTGATTGCAGATAAGGCCATTTTCTTTGGTGCATTCTTTTGGGTGCGTATCGCTATTTACATACTAGGTTTTGTGTTGTTCGCTCGCGCATTCCGCAAATGGTCTTTGCAAGAGGATGAAAGTCCTTCTACTGAATTGCACTTAAAACAATACCGTCGCGGCGCTTTGTTCTTGGTATACTTCGCTGTATTCTCAACAACTATAGCATGGGACCTTTTGATGAGTATTGATACACACTGGTTCTCTACAATGTACTCGTGGTATATCTTCTCTGGCATGTGGGTGACGTGTATGATCTTCGCCACGCTTTTAATCATTTGGTTGAAAGGCAAAGGTTACTTCACAAAGGTCAACGACTCGCATATTCACGATATGGGTAAGTGGATGTTCGCGATCAGCATGTTGTGGAGCTATTTGTGGTTCTGCCAATTCATGTTGATTTGGTATAGCGATATTCCAGAAGAAGTAACGTATTTCAAAACGCGTTATGACAATTACATGGGTTTGATGTGGGGTGTGTTCTTCGCAAACTTCGCCATACCATTCTATGTGTTGATTGCTCGTGATGCCAAACGCAATATCAAATTCCTTCAACGTGTTGGTGCAATCATTTTTGTAACGCACTTCTTGGATATTTGGATGGCAGTAGTTCCAGGTACCAACCATGGCCATGAGTTTGGTCATCATCCTGGCTTTGCAAAGTCAATGTTGCATTGGGGCTACACGTTCGGCATTTTCCTCGGATTCCTCGGATTGTTTATTTTCATCGTAATGCGTGCTTTGAGCAAGGCGAAATTGGTTCCTGTGAACCACCCTTACTTGAACGAAAGTGAAAATCACCATATTTAATCGGTCAGTAAACATTCAAGGTACAGAGTATATTTTAATAGTATAAGATGGTATTTCTAGGGATAATAGTTGGTGTCACAGCAATTTTTGCAACTGCTCAAATGCTTCGCATGTATCGTTTGAGTCAGGAGTTAAAGAATGGCGGACGCTCAACCCTGTGATTTGCCATCCAAAGAGCAGTTATCGCATAAAGATATTTTATAAAAGAAAAAATTAAGGGATATGAAACTTTTGATTTTGTTGGTCATCATTCTTGCAATCATTGCCATTGTGCAATTGACCAAAGTGTATGAATTAAGCCGTGGTCTTCGCAAGAGCCGTGAAGAGGATATCTCGGATGCTGACAACACATTGAACGCGAATCTTATGATGATTTGGATGTTCGTGTTTTTCGCTGCGACCATATTCCTTTATGTGCGTTATGGCGACTATTTACCGGAATCGGCTTCTGCACACGGCGTGAATGTTGATTCGCTTATGAGCGTCAATATTTGGGGCATTACCGTGGCCTTCTTTATTGTCAATTTTGCTCTTTTCTATGTGTCGTGGAAGTATAAATATGATAAAAATCGCCGGGCGGCCTATTTCCTGCACAGTACAAAACTGGAAATGATCTGGACTTTAATCCCAGGTGTTTCAATGGCTTTCATCATCATTTTCGGTTTGATGACATGGAATGAAATGACAGGACCAGCAAGCACAGATGCAATCCAAATTGAAGTGTATTCTGAACAATTCAAATGGACTGCTCGTTACCCTGGTGACGATAAGGAATTTGGTTTAGCAAACTACAATTTGATTGATGCTGAAGCCAGCAACCCATTGGGTATTGTGACCAAAGAATTTGTTGCAGCGAAAATCGAGTCTATCGATGGTCAAATTGAAAGCAGTGAAAAGGCCTTATCACATGCTCGCGAAGAGGGTACGTATCCAGAAAGTTTCATTGAGGCTTTAGAAGAAAAGATTTATCGCCTTCGCCGCCACAAGCAACGTATTATGGAATTGGACGAGCACCAGGCTGGAAATGGTAAAAGTGAATGGACAGTTGGAGCTGATGATAAAATCGTAAAAGAAATTCACTTGCCAGTTGGTCGTGAGGTTGAATTCATTTTCCGCAGTCAGGACGTTATTCACTCTGCTTATATGCCTCATTTCCGTGCGCAAATGAATACGGTGCCTGGGCAACCAACGCGTTTTAAAATGACACCTACGATCACCACTGCTGAAATGCGCAAAAAGGAGAACAACGAGAAGTTCGATTACATTCTGTTGTGTAACAAAGTTTGTGGTGCAGCTCACTTCAACATGGTGATGAATATCGTGGTAGAATCACAAGAGGATTATGACAAATGGCTGAAGGAGCAGAAAACTTTCGTAGCTGTTGAAGATAAAAAAGCCGACGCACCAAAGGACACAACTGTTGTTGCAGTGAATGCACCAACAAACCATTAATTCTTCGACCAAAAACATTTAGAAATATACTGTAGTTTATAAAGATATGGGAGCACACACAGAACACGCAGCACACGGTCACGACCACGGTCATCATCACCACGAAGAGAGCTGGGTATCGAAGTATATCTTCTCGATGGATCATAAGATGATCTCTAAGCAGTTTTTGATTACTGCCATCGTGATGGGTGTTATTGCCGTTATGCTATCAATCTTCTTCCGTCTTCAATTGGGATGGCCAGGAGAGAAATTCGAAATTCTCAACACATTCCTTGGTGACAAATGGGCACCGGACGGAATTTTGGACAAAAACGCATACTTGGCTTTGGTTACCATCCACGGTACTATCATGGTATTCTTCGTACTAACAGGTGGTCTGTCGGGTACGTTTGCGAATCTTTTGATCCCATTGCAGGTGGGTGCACGCGATATGGCGAGCGGTTTCCTGAACATGTTGAGTTACTGGGCGTTTTTTGTTTCTTCTGTGATCATGATCGGCTCACTTTTCGTTGAAGGTGGTGCAGCTAGTGGTGGTTGGACTGTATATCCGCCGTTATCGGCTTTGCCACAGGCTATGCCTGGTTCTGGCACAGGTATGACGCTCTGGTTGATCTCAATGGTATTCTTCATTGCCTCGTCGTTGTTAGGTGGTTTGAACTACATAGTAACCATCATCAACTTGCGCACAAAGGGGATGAGCATGACGCGTTTGCCACTTACCATGTGGGCTCTTTTGGTAACTGCCATTTTGGGTGTATTGTCCTTCCCAGTATTGGTGAGTGCAGCTGTTTTATTGATCATGGACCGCAGCTTCGGTACTGCTTTCTATCTTTCTGACATTTACATTCAAGGTGAAGCACTGGACGTATCTGGTGGTAGCCCAATTTTGTTCCAACACTTATTCTGGTTCTTGGGTCACCCTGAGGTGTATATCGTATTGTTGCCAGCGTTGGGTATTTCGTCAGAAATTATTGCAACCAATTCGCGCAAGCCAATCTTTGGTTACAAGGCGATGGTTGGTTCTATTTTGGCTATCGGTTTCTTGTCGTTTATCGTGTGGGGTCACCATATGTATGTGACGGGTATGAACCCATTCTTGGGCTCAGTGTTCGTGTTTACCACGCTTTTGATTGCGATTCCTTCTGCTGTGAAGGCGTTTAACTATATCACCACCCTTTGGCAGGGTAATGTGCGCTTCACTCCTGCGATGTTGTTCTCCATTGGTTTGGTTTCTACATTCGTAACTGGAGGTTTGACTGGTATCATTTTGGCTGACTCAGCTCTTGATGTCAATGTTCACGATACCTATTTCGTGGTAGCACACTTCCATATCGTTATGGGTATGTCTGCGATCTTTGGTATGTTCGGTGGTATTTACCACTGGTTCCCTAAAATGTACGGGCGCATGATGAACAATAAGTTGGGTTATGTGCACTTCTGGTTGACGATGATCTGTGGTTTCGGTGTATTCTTCCCAATGCACTTTGTGGGTATGGCTGGGGCTCCACGTCGTTATTATGAATACAGTAATTTCGACTTCCTTGATCACGTGATGAATCTTAATCCAGTGATTTCTGTATTTGCCATTATTGGTGCAGCAGCTCAGATCTTGTTCTTGTTCAACTTCTTCTATAGCATTTTCTACGGTCAAACAGCTGTTCAAAATCCTTGGGCGTCAAATACCTTGGAATGGACTACGCCGGTGAAGCACATTCACGGCAACTGGCCAGGTGCTATTCCAGAAGTACATCGTTGGGCTTACGATTACAGCAATCCGGCACATGATGAAGACTTCGTGCCGCAAGTGGTTCCACCAAAGCCTGGTGAAGTCATCCACTAAGAATCTTTTAGGCCTCCTTTTTGGAGGCCTTTTTTTTACATTTCGTTTTGGGATACTTTGTGGTTTCAGCCCTTAAAATGTTATGTTCTTCCCATTATTTTTGAAGCGATGTTGCGAAGAGATCATAGGAATTTGAATAGGACGGTGGCTATCCTCTTTGCCGTTGTGTGTGTTTCGCAACAGGCTTCCGCTCAGACCATTTCGTTGTCCGATTCCTTGAATCGTATTTTTCGGAATAAGCCTGTGTTCACAGCCAAGTACGATACACGTAACACGTTTATCACAGGGAATAGAGCTTCTATTTGGAGTATTAAGGTGGGCTTTGAATTTCGAAAATGCCTGACGGTAGGCCTTGGCTACAATTGGCTCTGGTCGGATATTCAGGAGGACTTCGAATATGAAGGTAAAGTGGTCAAACAAAGGGCCGATGTGAGAATGCGATATGTCGCTCCCTATTTGGATTATACATTTTATAAGAAAGGGCCTTGGGAGGTTACTCTACCGGTGCAATTGGGAATAGGGACTTCGTATTTGCAGCCTCAGCGCATACCGCGGCACCAAAAACAAAATTGGATTATGCTCTATGAACCCGCTATGAGCGTTGAATACAAGTTTGCGAGATACTTTGCTGTGGGAGGTGGATACGGTTATCGTATCATGTTGAAGAATAACAAGGAATTATCGAGTAGATTTACGTCTCCGATGTACGTCTTGCGGTTTCGCATATTGTTTGACGAATTATATCGGCTCTATAAACAAAAGAAGGCAAGTGATGAGTGAAGATTCATTTAATATCCGTGGAGCTGCGGCGACGGGTTCAGATGGCGACTTGGATCGTGTGTTACGGCCCAAAAGCTTGACTGATTTCACTGGCCAAAGACAAGTGCTGGAGAATCTCGAAATATTCGTTAAAGCGGCGCGATTGCGTGAAGAGGCATTGGATCACGTGCTGTTACATGGCCCGCCCGGCTTAGGAAAGACCACGTTGGCGAACATTATTGCCAATGAAATGGGAGTGCAGATAAGAACGACAAGCGGTCCTGTGTTGGATAAACCAGCGGATTTAGCGGGTTTGCTCACCAATCTGGAAACCAATGACGTCCTCTTCATTGATGAAATTCATCGCTTGAGCCCGGTTGTAGAAGAATATTTGTACAGTGCGATGGAAGATTATCGCATTGATTTGGTCATCGATACCGGACCGAATGCTCGTTCGGTTCAAATTGCCTTGAATCCTTTTACGCTTGTGGGCGCTACCACCCGAAGCGGACTACTTACTTCGCCTTTGCGGGCTCGTTTTGGTATCAACGCGCGATTGTCATACTATGATGCGAAGACGTTGACAGATATTGTGCAACGTAGTGCAGGTATTATGCAAATCGAAATTCAGGAGGACGCTGCATACGAAATTGCACGTCGAAGCCGAGGTACGCCAAGGATTGCAAATGCTCTTTTGCGTCGTGTGCGCGATTTCGCTCAAATCAAAGGCAACGGCATCATTGATCTAAATATTACTGGATTCTCTTTGAATGCTTTGAATGTAGATACCCACGGGTTAGATGAAATGGATCACAAGATTCTGATGACCATCATGGACAAGTTCAATGGCGGACCAGTGGGCTTGACTACGGTGGCAACGGCAGTGGGTGAGGATGCAGGTACTATAGAGGAGGTGTATGAACCGTTTTTGATACAGGAAGGATTTTTGACACGCACTCCCAGAGGAAGGCAGTTGACAGACCTGACCTATCGCCACTTGGGCAAAACGAAGAAGCCTGGAACCGGACAACTGTTCTAACAATGCCTGAACAATTATGGTCAACACCGTTGCAGTGCAAAATAATACAGATACCGTCAAGCGGCTTGCGTTGGAATTGGGATTCTCGTTTTGTGGAATTGCAAAGGCAGAGTTTTTAGATGATGAGGCTGCAAAGCTGGAGGCTTGGCTGAAGGCCGATATGCACGGGCAAATGGGGTATATGTCCAATCATTTTGACAAACGTCTCGATCCCACCTTGCTTGTGCCCGGTGCGAAGTCTGTGGTTTCTCTGGCCTATAATTATTTTCCGGAGACTTCGGAACCTAATGCGTCTTTTGCAATTTCGAAATATGCCTACGGTGAGGATTATCACGAAGTCATACGCGCCAAACTGCACGTTTTTCTTGAACGATTGAAGGAGAGTATTGGACATTTCGAGGGTCGTGTTTTTGTAGACAGCGCACCAGTGCTAGAAAAGGCATGGGCTAAAAGAAGCGGTGTTGGTTGGGTAGGTAAAAATGCGAATTTGATCACCAAACAACAAGGCTCGTTTTTTTTTCTTGCTGAGATGATCATCGATCTGGAATTGCAAGCCGATGGCCCTATTCAGGATTATTGCGGCACGTGCACAAGGTGTATTGATGCGTGCCCAACAGATGCAATTGTTCAACCTTATGTTGTTGATGGATCAAAGTGCATCTCGTATCTCACCATAGAACTTCGCGATGCCATCCCAAATGAATTCAAGGGACGTATGGCCGAATGGGCGTTCGGTTGTGATATTTGTCAGGACGTCTGTCCCTGGAACAGATTCTCAAAACCACATCAAGAACCACGATTCAATGGGTCAACCGAATGGAAACAATGGGCGGAGTCCGATTGGATTGAACTCACGGAAGAGACCTTCAAAAGAGTTTTTCGCAAGTCTGCCGTGAAGCGCGCGAAGTTTGTGGGGTTAAAGAAGAATGTGGAGTTTTTACAGGACTCAACTCAAGAATAGATGACCCACTTATTGAAGTGGATCATCTATAAACATCTCCCGACTATAACTCTCTACGATTGCAGATAAGAAGGGTTTGCGCGTATACCTGTCGGGATACTTTTGCTTCATGATGTCTCCCATTTGAGGATAGTAATCAAAATTAATTCCGGGTAATACGTGGTGCTCAATATGAAAGGAGTGAAAATCCACGAGACGATCTAACCAGCGGGGTATCCGAACGGATGTAGCTGTCAGCATAGGGTCAGGCTGTTCTATAAAGACAGGATTGATCAGGTGCTGAGTGATAATCATGGAGATTAGGATAGATGAGGATACAACCCAAGAAATCAAGGAGAAAACAAGGTACAGTTGCCAACCCAGTACAATACCAATAATGGACTGGAACAGTATGATGTAGAGAAGCTCCCATTTGATTTTGTTTTTTTCCTTGCGTGTGAACTTTGGTTTGTATGTCACTATTGAAGGTTTTTTGCCCTCGGGGTAGAGCGCTGATGCAATATGTTTTCCGGTATAGAACAACATTGCGAAACCAACAGTCAAAGAGAATCGCAACTTCTTGTTGGGGTAGATAAATGCATTATATACGGTATTCCAAAAATTCTTTTCAGACTTAAATGTTCTGCGGTCAGGATCTTCATAACTATTTGCGCCTGTATGATGAGCCCGGTTATGAATGACCCTCCATAACGTTGGCGGCATTCCGCTCCAAGGCCAGAAAATCATTTCGGCTAGATACATACCTTTTCTGTTTTTAATGATGGTACCGTGGGTCAACTCATGGCAGAACAGAAATACACAAGCAATGCAGAATCCGCTGATGGCAGCAAATAGAATGGTCCAAGCAATTTGATCAATGATTTTTGTCATGGCGATCATGGTGACGATAACAAGAACGTATAATGACATTGGAATTAGCTTGTAATATGCAGGCTGGAACGCTTCTTTTGGAATGAGATGCATCAACTCATCAAGGTATTCTTCGTGTTTTTTGGGTGTTGGTTGCATAGCGGTTATTTTTTGAGTTCCAAGAATAGATTGATGCCTGTGGGCTCTGCAAATACCCGGGCATGTGAGTAACCGGCGGCATGACCCATTTCGATGAGTTGTTGTTCGCTGCGGTGATTGAGTTTCCAATCAGCAAACTCCATATATGGTCTTGATACGTTGCGTGTGTTGAAGTTGCCTAAAACGAAAACGCCATTTTCACCGAGGTTGGCTGCATATTTTTGAAGAAGTTTCACAAATAAATCATCGTTGAAGTAGTCGAATAATCCAGCAGACCAAATCAAGTCATATTGCTCTGTGGTTCGGAAGCGAAGAACATTGGCGTGTACATAATTGATTTCAGAATCATGCTCGATCTGGCTCAGTAGTTCCAAAGAGAACTCGATAGCGCCTTGGTCCAGGTCAACGTTAGTGATATGGAGAGGAGTGTTGGAAGATTGCAAATGTTCAAAGAGATCACGAGAAGGTCCAGATGCAAGATTGAGAATTTTGCTGTTAGCGGGCATCGTACTCAGCAATTGCTTAAAGATGTCTTTGCGATTGCGAACGGCTATGGGTGCAGGATGTTGATGGTAATAGGCATCCCATTTTTTCATCACGTTATCTTGTGAATGTTCGATACGATAAATTTTGTCGATGATCTTATAATCACCATTATAACCAAGCGGTCTTACGCAAACATGACCTTGTAGGGTGAGATCCGTGCTCATAGAGGGACCAAACCATGTGCGCATATCGAGTTTTTCATTTTCCGTGAGCTCACCATTTTCAAGAGCATCATATACTTCCTGAAAAAACAAGTTGAGCATTGGATAATCGCTTTGTTTGGGTCCAGTGAGGTTTAAAGCATGAATGCGCGAAGCGTATTTGTCGTTTAACTCATCTGCCTTAGTTTGAATTTTGGTGATTGTTAATTCCATTGTTGTATTGTTTTTATTGTTGTTTATGATTGAATTTTGAGGATTGCACTTCCGTATGTATAACCTGCTCCGAAACTTGCAATGAGTACGCAATCGCCTGCTTGGAAGTATTGATGATGATCTGCCCAGCAGAGTGGTATGGAGGCATTGGTTGTATTTCCGCGCAGTCCAATATTGGTGAGTACCTTTGAAGGGTCGATTCCGAGTTGCTCGCCAAGGCTTTCGATGATGCGCAGATTGGCTTGATGAGGAATAAACCAGTCGATATCTGTCAATGCGATATGATTGCGTTGGAGAATTATATCTACTGAATGTTTGAGGTTTTTAACTGCCGATTTGAAGACCTTACTTCCCTCTAATTGCAGCCTTGGAAAGGCGACAAGATCACAATGACGCAGTGCACTGCCACCGCCCTCTACTATGATGTCATGATAACCGCTTCCATCGCAACCGATGTACACATCTTCTATTGTGATATTCTGTTGGGTTGTCCAAATACTTGCGGCGCAGGCATCACCAAAAAGTATGCGCGTATTTTTGTCCATAGGATCAATTATTGAGCTCATGCAATCGCCAGTTAGCAGGAGAATACATTTCGACTTGTTGGAGTTGAGCAAGGATTGAATGAGTTGGAGGGCGTATACAAAACCGCTGCATGCTGCCGAGATATCCAATGCCCAGGCGTTATGAGCCCCAATAGCATGGGCAACTTTGCATGCTGTTGCAGGCCATGGATGGTCGGGTGTAACCGTTGCCATAAGCACGGTGTCAATTTCA
>JBDKJN010000443.1:0-11658 GCA_039796595.1 Bacteroidota bacterium | reverse complement strand
CCGCTGTAAAAGCTCCATTGTCGAAGGCGTGAAAAACACTTCCCAATACATGCAAATCGCAGATCGCAATTTCTTGCATGATCATAGTTCGAAAAGATTCCATTTGATCACAGTTGATTTGGCATTGTTCCAAATCGACAATTACGTGAAGGCCTTTCGTGTAGGTAAGTGTAGACATACTCAGCAAGTATACAAAAAAATAGGTTTCTTCACAACACTGGTGAGTGAAAGGCAAAAATCACATAATGCGAAAATGATCGATCAATACGCCAACAATTGAGCTAATTGTGCAGCTACTTTTTCCGCATTTGGCAACAAGGCTGCTTCTAGGGCACTATTGAGCGGAATAGCAGGAGTACTCACAGATCCATACGTTCGTACTGGAGCATCCAAATACTCAAAACATGTTTCAGAAATGAATCCAGCAATGTTGCGAGCAAAGCTGTTTTCAATCGCCTCTTCTGTCAATACCAAACAGCGTCCACATTTTTTAACTGCCGCTTGGATGGCCTTTTCATCAACAGGTGATAATGTACGTAGATCCAAAATCTCGATTTGACCGGGGAACTGAGCCGCAGCCGACTTGGCCCAATACACACCCATTCCATAAGTAATCACTGCGACTGATTTGTCAGCTTGACTTTCCAATACAGTGCGAGCAGAACCAAATGGAATGACATAATCTTCTGAAGGCTCAATAGTGCGTGCATCTTCGGTGCCCTTTACCTTGCTCCAGTACAATCCTTTATGTTCCAACATCACCACTGGATTCGGATCGTAGTAAGCCGACTTCAATAGTCCCTTTAGATCGGCTCCCGTGCTCGGATAAGCCACCTTGATACCTTTTATATTGCACAATATACTCTCCACGCTACTGCTATGGTATGGTCCGCCGCTGCCGTAAGCTCCGATTGGAACGCGTATCACGCATGACACCGGCCATTTGCCATTGCTGAGATAATAACTGCGGCTCACCTCGGTGAACAACTGATTTAATCCCGGCCAGATGTAATCCGCAAATTGGACTTCTACAATTGGCTTCAATCCAACGGCGCTCATACCTACAGTGCTACCGATGATAAAGGCCTCTTGAATCGGCGTATTAAAGACACGCTCATCACCAAACTTTTCAGCCAAGGTTGCAGCTTCACGAAATACACCGCCAAGTCGCTTGCCCACATCTTGTCCGTACAATAACGATTCAGGATGTTTGGCCAATATTTCTTGCATTGCGAACAATGCGCTATCTACCATCACGGTTGCTTCTTTGCCCGAAGGTGAACGCTCGCCCTCCTCTTTGGTGATAGGAGTTGGTGCCATCATGTGATCCAACAAATCATTTTCCGTTGGATCTGGCGCCTGCAATGCATTGGCATAGGCTTCTTCTACCGCCGCCCGCGAGCGATTCGATATTTGCTCCAAATCACTGTCTCCAAAACCTAACCCCTTCAGGTCTTTGATAAAACGTGGAAGCGGATCGCGTCGTTGTGCGGCTTCCAAATCATCGCGATACCACTCCCTGCGCACGCCACTGGTATGGTGCCCCAACAAAGGGACTTTACAATGGATGAGCCATGGACGACGCTTGGTACGCATATCATCGATAACCTCGCGAATAACATTATAACAATTGATAAAATCCGTACCGTCCAAAGTTTTTAATTTGAGACCTGGAAAAGCTCGTGAATATGTAGCAGCATCCCCAAAACGAATTTCGGATGAATGCGCACTGATGTCCCATTCATTGTCTTGTACAAAAAACATAATGGGCAGTTGTTTCAGCGTAGCCATGTGCAAGGCCTCAGACACTTCACCTTCCGTCATGGCCGCGTCGCCTATGCTGCAAACAACAATTCCGCCTTGCTCTTGCTCCTGCATCAAACCTCGCACCTCTTTGTATTGTAATCCCATAGCGACTCCTGTAGTCGGAATGGCCTGCATACCTGTAGCCGAACTTTGGTGCGGAATCTTAGGCATGTCATCACGGCGCAAAGACGGATGAGAATAGTAAGTGCGACCACCGGAAAAAGGGTCATCACGTTTGGCCATCAACTGCAACATCAACTCGTAAGGTTCCATGCCGATACCCAGCAAAATGCTATCGTCTCGGTAGTATGCGCTGAGATAATCCCGCGGCTCCAACTGCATTCCCAGAGCCAACTGACAGGCTTCATGTCCTCTTGATGTGGCATGCACATATTTAGCGGTTACCTTGGCATTCTCTTCATAGAGATCCGACATGTGTCGGGCCGTGGTCATCAGTTCATAGGCATTCAGTAGTCGATCACTCGTCAAATTAGTATCGCCACCATTGGTCAACTTATTCATATCGTTGCAGTCTTATGTCTTTTCGATAAACGGTGCGCAAGTTAGTTCAAAACGCGAGCTTTTCTCGTCCGAAAGAGCTGCGGCACCACCTTGTTGATAACACTTCACACGCCTCCACAAACTCATTCACAATGAGACAGTTAAGGCAGCCACAATCTTCAATTGTTAGGAAAACAAGTTTAGCATTTTTACACTATTTCCATTGCCTATAGACACTTCAAATGATGTACTTTAGCGAACGTTTATGAGAATCCCTTTTAGTAAATATCAAGGCACTGGAAACGACTTCATTATGATCGATAACCGATCAGGGAATGTGACCTTGAGCAAGGAAAAAATCATTTCACTTTGCGATCGAAAGTTTGGTATTGGTGCTGATGGCGTCGTTCTGATCGAAGAAACAGGTTTTTCGGAATTTTACATGAATTTTTATAATCCGGATGGTTCACAAAGTTTCTGTGGCAATGGAAGTCGATGCGCTGTTCGGTTTGCCCAGCGTTTGGGTATCGTTGGATCAGCCGGTGAATTCAAAGCGATAGACACCAAACACGATTTTGAATCAGACGACGAAGTGGTGCGCATACAAATGAAAAATGTATTGGGCATAGAAAACGAAGATCAGCATTTTGTGATTCACACCGGATCACCTCATTATATCGTCTATCGCAAAGACATTGATCAAATGGATCTCATTTCGACTGCGCGTGAAGTGAGATACTCCAGACGCTTTGCTGAAGATGGCATCAATGTCAATTACGTGGAAGATTTGGATGGTGAAATAAAAATGAGGACGTATGAACGGGGTGTTGAAAATGAAACCTTGAGTTGTGGCACGGGAGTGACCGCAGCAGCACTCAGCTATGGCTATCTACATCCTGAATTGAACGATATCACCGTCCACACCAAAGGAGGAAAATTGAGAGTCAGCTTTAAAACTGTCGGCATCGGTGAATTTGAAGAAGTGCATTTAATTGGACCTGCAGATTGGGTCTTTGATGGAGAATTCGAACTATGATCAAAATCCAAACACTCCGTATTCTATCCCTCGCCTTGTTTCTCTCGGTGGTGGTCAACACCATCGTTAGCGCGCAGATAAAAATCTCTGATAAGACTACGTTTTCAATTTTAACATGCAGTCCCGGAGCTGATCTATACTCCTTGTTCGGTCACACTGCAATTCGTGTTACCGACAACCATAAAGACCGATTCATAGACCTGGTCTTCAATTATGGAACATTTGAATTCAGCGATGACTTCTACGTCAAATTTGCGATGGGCAAATTGAATTACCAACTAAGTGTAAGTCGTTTTGGGGATTTTCAAAAATCCTATATTGATGAAATGCGTGGAATTGAAGAACAGGTATTGCTCCTCAATCACGCCCAGAAAATTCATTTGTGGGAATTGTTGCAATGCAATTATCAGCCAGAAAATCAAACGTATCGCTACGACTTTTTCTATGACAATTGCTCCACAAGAGTGCGTGATATTATCTTACTCGCTTGTCAGATGGCCGAACAACACCCTATCGCCGACAGTTTGAATGTCGCGCCGGACCTCAACTACCAAGCAACACTCCGTCAGGCATTTCCTGACAACGGGGATCCAAGTCAACGCTCTTCACTGCAACAAGGTCAACCCATTGCTTTTACATACACATACCCGTCTGATTATTCCTTTCGCGATGCAATTGATCGCTACTTGGTCTATCAACCGTGGAGTGACTTCGGAATTGATGTGGCTTTAGGGTTGCCATGCGATCGCTCCGTATTGCACACTCAAGCTATGTTTTTACCTGACTCATTGAAGAAGGAATTTCATTACGCTCACCAAAACAATCAAGCAGTGGTGACTCGCGCTGACGATTTATTGTTCAATGAAAATGAATTCGAACAACCGCGATTCTTTACACCTTTTTGGATATTCACTGCTGTGTTCCTGTTTATTGCCTCTTTTTCAATGCGTGCCGATAAGCGATTCGATGTCAGAATATGGGATCGTTTATTCTTAATTGTTGTTGGACTCATCGGTTTGCTTGTTTGTTTTTTGTGGTTCATCACTGACCATCATGCAACGGTAAACAACCTCAACATCCTTTGGGCACACCCCTTGTGGATCCTGTTTGCATTCAAAAAACAATTTTCACATTTACTCATCACAGGTCTAAAGATTCTTGCGGGAATGGTTGCCATCACTTTAATTGTTTTTCCTTTTTTGCCGCAGCAATTGCATGTAGCAACAATTCCTTTGATGCTAACAACTCTTCTCATTTGTTTTAAAATCCTCAAGACCGCGCAGCGAGCAGGGTCCAAGCAAACCTCAACAGTAATTAGCGCATGAGAACAGTTACACATAACCTGTTGATCGTTGCCCTTATCGCACTCAGTTCATGTCGTCGTGAGGAACCCACCGTTTGGAATCCATCCGCAAAAGCAGCGATAGCGCATGGCAGCCTGGGGCTTACTGAAGTGCTACCTTCTGCCTATTTTTATGCAGACAACAACGACATCTGGCACTTTTACTTGGAGCAAAATCTTACGGATTTTAACATTGATTCTTTGGTAGAAATTCCAGATACCACCATTCATCGCAGCATCGCTCTCGACTTTAAAGGCGGCCCCTTTCAAATAGCCGCTGGTACCGAATTGTATAGCTTTAGTCAAAACAACATTCTGCGGTCTCAGGGAGCTTTGCTTAAAGAAGCCATATTACGAGGAGGCACTTTGCATTATACTTTTGTGAGTTACGTCAACGGTGACTTGACATGTACATGCACATTGCCCGGCGTCACTTTGAATGGAAACCCCGTTGTGATGGAGGCTGGAGTTGGGGCAACAACAAATGATTTTCAACCCTCGTATGCCACAGGTTCAATCGACTTGAGCAATTACCATGTTGATCTGACAGGCACCAATGGCACAGGTCAAAACCAATTTATAAGTCAATTCGCCATACGTGTTGCTGAAAATGCTTCGGCGCCGGCCATTGTTTATGGCGATGACAGCGTTACAGTTGCCCTCTCATTTACCGATGCGTCTGTCAAATATGGACGTGGTTATTTCGGGCAGCACGAATACAGCTTTAATGAAACAATTGCCTTTGGACAAAATGTACAATTGCCTGAAGGTGAATTGCTATTGGACGAAGCTACCTTGGCTTTGTCGATTGCAAACTATGTAGGTGTCGATTTTCAAATGAAATTGAACGAATTATCGGGAGTTAAAAATGAAATCAACATGCCACTTGAATATTCACCGCTATACGACTGGCAATATTTTACACGTGCCCAAGACAATGCAGGGTTTGTAACTCCCACCACACATAATTATTTGTTACTAGCAGGAAATTCTAACCTGACCAACTTCATCGGACTCTTGCCCGATCAGCTTCATCTCGCCGGAGAAATGAATATCAATTCACTCGGTAATATTGGACTCAACAATGACTTCATATACACCGATAGAACAATTGAAGCCAAGGCTAAATTGGACATACCGCTGCAATTGGCCACTGAATCGATCGCATTTACCGATACCATCACTTTAACCAATACCGCTATAGATCTTATTGCTAATGGAGAAATTAAGCTAGTCATGGACAACTACATTCCATGTGATGTTCGTCTCACCGCAACGCTGGAAGATGAAGATTTTGTATTTGATCTGGTCGCAGGTGATGTGCTGGAAGCTGCTACTGGTCCGTTGTCTCCAACAAAAACTATCATACCTATTACTATTACGCCTGCTCTGCTCGAGCGCGCTAAAAACGGAGCTCAAATTATTCTTCAAATTGAATTGGCCACTGAAAATTATCCGAATTTCCAGACTTTAACATCACAACAACGTGTCGATTATCTCCTCGTCGGTGAAGGTGATATCCAATTGGAATATGAGTAGAACAACCGAACAAAATATTTCTGTTCTTAAACATTGCGGCATCGTTCGCTCGCTGATGATTGCAATAATTTTGCTTTGTCAGTCGGTCATGCAGGCACAAACAGATGCTTTGTGGTTATTGCAAGACAGCATTAAACCATGGACGAGTATGACATCGTTGAAGTCGGACAATGCTTTAGGCAGTAACAGTATAGATCTGGCATTTTTAAAGGAAAGTATTTTTGGAGGTAGATTAGAAAAAAGTCAAATCCAAGCCCAGGCGGATCGTATGAAGTCGGTCAATCGAATTGGTGGTTACTCCACTAGTGAATTGGGATTCATGAATTTCAAAGACACCCTATTCAATAAACCGCATTGGGGATTGCTTGCGTCATTGCAAACTACCTATTTAGCGAGCGCCCATTTTCCTAAAGATTTATTCTCCTTAATCTATCAAGGCAATAAAGATTTTGATAGTTTGTCTATTGCTCCGGTGCGAGCGCAAATGCAGTCCTATCAAAAATTCTCCGTAGGAATATTCAATAAAAAAAACTGGAATAGCGTTTCCATCGGATTGGTTGTTGGCCAACGCATGGCTGATCTTAGTTTATATTCCGCATCATTTGTGACCAATACTTTTGGCGACACCATACAGGTTGCCTACAACGGACTTTTTGAACGCAGTGACACCTCGGTGACAGGCATGGCCAATGGATCTGGGCTCGGACTTGCCACCGACATCAATTATCATTTGCAAATGCCGAATCAAAAAGGCATCATTAGCATCGCATTGTACGACGTTGGTTTTGTAGTCTGGAATAAAAACACCCAGAGCTTTCGCCTAAATGGCACCAATACATGGACGGGCATTGATACATCGCCATACGTCAGTCAAAATTTGGATTCCATTTCTTTGCCCAATTTTGAAGACAGTCTCAAGTATGTTCGCAAGGTTGGAAGAGAAATCAAACCATTGCCTGCGCGTATTCAATTTCGCTATCTCCATCATTTGAGCGGAGCCACATACTATGAGTTCGGCATGCAAATCATGCCATCAACCGCTGCTCTACCCCGCATACATTTTGGGCTCGGACAACGCGTATTCGAAAATTTCCTGTTCACCCAAACGGTGAGTTACGGCGGATTTGGTCGCTGGGGTTTAGGTGCTGGTTGTTATTATATGCCCAAGAAAAGCTGGTACTTTGCCGTACAAACGTTTCATCTTGGTGGTTTTACAATGGACTCCTCAAAAAGCAGAAACATTCAATTCTCTATTGCAAAAATTTTTAAATCATGATCATTCCTAAACTTCAACATACCAACGCCAACAACTTCATTTTACTAGCGGGACCTTGTGTGGTAGAAAGTGAAGAACTCTGTTTCGAAGTGGCTGAAAAAGTAAAAGCCATTACCGATCGCCTACAAATACCTTATGTATTTAAAGCGAGTTATCGCAAAGCAAATCGCTCTCGATCGGATAGTTTTTCGGGTTTAGGGGATGAAAAAGCATTGGCCATTTTGGCTAAGGTGGGGCAACATTTTCAATTGCCTGTGGTGACCGATATCCATGCTGCAGAAGAAGCAGCCAAAGCCGCCGAGTTTGTTGATGTATTGCAAATCCCAGCATTTTTATGTCGTCAAACCGACTTGCTACATGCTGCTGCAGAAACAGGCAAAGTGGTGAACATTAAGAAGGGACAATTCCTCTCACCAGAAAGCATGCAATTCGCTGTTCAAAAAGTGAAAGAAAAAGGCAATAACAACGTATTACTCACTGAACGCGGTACCACATTTGGATACCAAGACCTTGTGGTCGATTATCGTGGTCTACCCACTATGCAACAGTATGCACCAGTGATTATGGACTGCACACATAGCTTGCAGCAACCGAACCAAACTGCAGGAGTGACAGGAGGACGTCCGGATATGATTGCAACAGTTGCTAAAGCGGCCATCGCCGTAGGAGCTGATGGTCTATTTATAGAAACACACCCCAACCCAGCCGTTGCAAAAAGTGATGGTGCAAATATGTTGCGTCTGGAGTTGCTTGAGGAAATGTTGGAACAATTGATCCGAATTCGCAAAGCCATTACTACTCACTAAGACTTCGATGAAAGTGTCACGACTACTCCTCATTTTGATTTGCATTTGCTTTGTGCATCTGGCCAAAGGACAATATTATTTCTTTGGAGGCTTAGGCATGGATCAAGGTAAAAGCATCATTGTATGTGCCAATCAAGATTTGATGTTGTTGGGTTCAACTTCAAGTGACGTCGAACAAGCAGCCAATGTCTACCTCATGCGTGTGGATACCAATATGCAATGCATCTGGTCGCTCAGTCTTGGAGGACACGGTATTGAACAAGCTATCTCGATCGTCGAAACGGAAGAGGAAGAGTTTCTTATTCTTGGAAACACAAGCGATAGCGATAACAATGGATACGATATAGCGCTGTGGAAAGTTGATGCAGAAGGAGAAATACTATGGCAAACCCAATACGGTGATGAGCAATGGAATTTTGCCAATCGTTTGATCAAAGGCAACGCCAATGACTATTGGATCACAGGTTACACTATAAACATCGACGATGGCACTAAAGATCCTTTGTTACTTCATCTCAGTGAGGTTGGCGAAGAACTGCAATACTTGAGCTACGTTACGGAGAGTGACGATGATTTCGTAGATCTGGACATTCTGGATAACGGCACTATACTTCTTAGCGGCAACACATGCACTTCAGAAGATGTATGTACATCTTGGATTAAAATTTTGGATAACTCGGGAGCCCTCCTTGATTTCAACACTTTCGGAAACGATGACTTGTCAACTATTGTAACCGAAACCATTTTACATGGTCAATATATCGTGCACTGTGGCCATACCGTACAAAATGGAATACCCAGCAGTTATTTGCGACGACTAAATTCGGATGGCACACTCAATTGGGAGCAAATTGAGGCGTATTCCCAAGAAGAAACCTATTTATCTGTTATCGAATATGGTGGTCATTACTACATCGCTACAGAATCCTATGTCTCTAGTACTGGTGATACCGATGGGATAATTTATCGCCGCAATGAAGGTGGTTGGTATCAAGATGCGCACATTATTCAAACCAACCTGAACACAGGATTTTTCGATTTGGTGTTTCACCCTAACGGCGATCTATTTGCAATTGGCTACTATACAACAGTGCAACAAGATATCGCTTTTCTTATTTACAAACATAATTCGACCACATTGGTCAATGACCTCAATCTAGCGATTATCCCAACAGCCTGCTTTACTGTGGGTTTGGAAGAATTCGAAACAATCAAATCTATAGACTCAACGCAGTTTTATAATTGGATGGGCCAAAAACTAGATGCCACAAAATTACCTGCTTGTTATATCCGTATCGATTATTTCACTGATGGGACAATTGCAACCCAGAAAATTTGTGGTGTAGCGGTTGAAGGCGACTGACTTGTGGAATCAATTATTTACGAGCAGCAGCGATAAAATAATAGTCCGATCCTTGATGAAATGCATCAACAAACTGATCGCGCTCAAAGGCTGATCCGCCTGCTAAAAAAGCATCAAGTAAATAGATCGAATACGAAAGTTGATGCAAAAAATCGAAGACCATTTCAGGAGAATTATTGTAAAATTCGGAAGCTCCTTTACCGCATTCAAAAACCAACACAGGCCGATCCTTTTTAAGAATGGACTCCGCTCCGCGCATAACATCAAGTTCACCGCCCTCAACATCGATTTTGATCAAATCAATAGAGACCTCACGCTTTTGAAGGACATCATCCATGCGCATCACTTCCACTTCAATCACCTCCACAATAGGGTTGGCAGTTTTATATTCTCTGCGTTTGATGCCGCTGTATGCAGGTTCGTCTTTGACCAAATGAAAAGTGGTCTTACCATTGTAATTGCTCAATGCAAAGGGAAATACCTTTACATCGGAAGAGACGATTTGTTGCAATTGCTCAAACATCGCAGGAATAGGCTCGAAAGCAAAATGTCGACCTTGTGGAGCATACTTCCGAATCAAAGCCAACATCTCCCCTTTGTGTGCACCAACGTCAACACAAGAGCTATTGGATTTCAGAACGGATTGTAAAATCTGTTGCGTTAAAATGTCATACCGAATGTTACGTGTGATCGGAATTCGACAACTGATAAAAAATTTACGCAATATATCCTTGATGACTCCCTTCATGGTTCAGCGTAAAATTTCGAATTGCGTAAAACCTACAGGCATGTCCATGGTCACATCCAATGCTTTGACCAAAGCCATAGCTGGGCCTATGGCCAATTGATCCATAAACATTTGCAATACCTTCTCACCTCCCTCAGCCTCGCAATAAACGGCACCATCATCTTGATTGCGCACAAAGCCCTTGACGCCCATTTGTTCTGCCAGTCCTAAGGTGAACTTTCTGTAGTTCACGCCTTGCACCTTACCGGTCACTATGATTTTATATCTCAACATGCTTTCCTTTGCCAATTGGTCCTTATGGGTTGCCAAAACTAGTGCGATATTCGTCAAATGTGTTTATCGGCTTCTTGTTTATTTTTGAACCCCATGGTATATCTTTTAAATAGCTTAAAGTGTTCCTTTGTCTTGCTCTTGGCAATTGCGTTGTTCGCTCAATGTGCACCTTCAACACAACTGAATCAAGGTGAATGGAGTGTTTGTTATCTCCCTCGTCATGCGAAAGGCTTCCAAATCCGCGTCAACCAAGATAGCAGTTTATTCAATGTATTGTTATTTGGTACAAAAGGCGATACCATTAAAAATTGGAATTTCCCTACCCATCAGCATCGAAAAACCGTTTGCTTAAGCACTACCCACATCCCCTTTTTCCAAAGTATTGGTGCCCTAGATCAAGTAGTAGGAGTAGGTTTTGCGGACCTTATCAAAAATCAGGAAGTCATTTCGGCTCTACAATCTGGAAAGATCACTAACATTAGCAAAGGCGAAGACATATCCAAGGAAGTACTACTGGGCTTAATGCCCGATCAATTCCTTATCTATTCTTACGGAGATAAAGACTACAGTTTCTACTCCACTATGGGCATCGAAGTGATACCTATTGCAGAATACCTCGAGACCACACCATTGGCCCGCTCCGAATGGTTGGTGCTCATCGGAGCTTTGGCAGGTGAATTCGATAGAGCAAAAATTGTTTTTACAGATCTAGAAGGGCGATACACCCAACTGAAAGACCAAACCAAAACGCTTCCCCGACCAAAAGTGATAACAGGCTATTACAATTCGGGACATTGGTATGCTCCACCAGGAAATAGTTTTGTAGCGCACTTTCTCGATGACGCCGGAGGCCATTACATTTGGAAGGATTCGCTCTCAAATGCCAATATCGTTGTGCCTTTCGAAACACTTTTTGCCGCGATGGAAGAAAGCGAATTTTGGGGCAAACTGGCATTCACAGCAGAAGA
>JBDKJN010000442.1:0-3635 GCA_039796595.1 Bacteroidota bacterium | reverse complement strand
ATTACCTCATTTTTGGTAACAACAATGGTACGGGTGCATTCACTGCCCATTCCGGAAGCAATTGTCTTTATTCTTCTGCTTTAAATCGCTCCTGGAAGGTTAACAAAGTAAATGATGCAGGGACCGTCACCATGCGTTTTGATATGACAGGGATTACTGGATTTGTTCCAGAAGAATTGGCTCTGGTTATTGATGCTGATGGCGATGGAATCGATGATGAAACGGCCTTAACCGGAACATATACTGCGCCTTACTTTGAGGTCAATAATGTGAGCATTTCAGATGGGGCTATCGTTCGATTGGTACAGCAAAAAGCGACGTGGTATGCTATTACTTCAGGTAATGCTACTGACGCAATTTGGTCAACGAGTACTTCTGGACCTGCTCAAATTTTAAGTACAATTTGCCAAGAGGTAAGTATGGTCATTCGTCCGGGCATTACAGTCACCAACAATTGGCCTACCTTGACATGTAAGCATCTCACGATCGATGGCACTGGTATTCTGAATGCTGGTTCCGGTCAGATCAACCTGAAAGGAAGTTTAACGGTCAACGGCACATTAAATGCTCAAACGAGCACCGTGGTTTTTGAAGGTACGTCCGCACAAACGTTGACAGGAACCAATTTGGTTAATCTATATAACTTAACTGTTAACAATAGCTCTGGTTTGACCATGTCTAACACTGTCACTGGTGTCTACCTACGTGGAAATATGTCAATGTTGGCAGGTGATGTAACCACTAACAACAAGTTGACTCTTATTTCGGATGTATCAGGAACGGGAATGATTGGTACGATTGTATCAGGATCTGTTATCGGCGATGTCACCGTACAACGTTATCACCAAGCTACCAATGTAGGATGGATTAATTTGTGTTCACCGGTGCAAGGGCAAACCATACAAGACTGGAATGATGATCTGGTAACTACAGGATTCCTTGGATCGGACAACCCACCACCATACTCATTCAACAACGTACAATATTATAACGAATCATTACCAGGTGGCATTAACACAGGTTACGTCGGGGCTACGGACATCAGTAATCCGATAGTCAATAATCGTGGTTATTTCATTTACCAGCCACAGGGCACAATGACCGTAGATGTTACAGGTGCCATCAATACAGGCGATCAAAGTCTGCCTGTTACTTTCACCAATAGTGGCAATGTATCTGCCGATGGCTGGAACCTCATTGGTAACCCATATCCCTGCGCCATTGATTGGAACGATGCGGATTGGTCTAAAACCAATATCAATAATGCAGTTTATGTATATAACGCTGCAACGGGGCTATATGCATCCTATGTAAATGGCGTTGCCTCCAATGGAGGTTCACGATATATTCCAAGTTCGCAATCGTTTTTTGTGGTTGCTAATGCTGCAGGACCAGTATTGACAGCGCGTGAAGGAGTGAAGGCAAATGTGAATGGTACATTTCGTTCTGCTGATGCAACTCCGGAAAGTTTGAGTTTGCAATTGAGCGATGGCACAATTACGGATGAAGTTGTGTTGTCTTACAACCAAGAAAGTAGCGATCGTTTCGATGGCAGTTTTGACGCATTTAAATTGCGTAGCCCAATAGAAAGTGCTCCATATTTTGCAGCGATATCGGGAGATGGTTATGATTTATCGGTTTACACAACACCACAACCTACAATGGATATGATTATTCCATTGCGCATGGAAGTTGGAGTTACGGGTACGTACACCATTACACCTCGCAATCTGAATTCGTTTGGCAAAGGCGCATGTTTTGTTCTGGAAGATATTCTTAATGGAACGGTTTATCCATTGCGTGAAGCGGAAGGTATCGAACTAAATTTGATGGCTGGTGCGGAGCAATTGCGTTTCCAATTGCGTATTGGAGCGGCTGCTATAACGCACATTACTGGCGCTGGATGTCCTGGTCAAAATGCTGGACAAGTCGAATTTAATGCGCAGCGTCAGGATGGAATTCAAATTGAATGGTTGAATAATATCGAAGAATCTGTAGTGTCTGCTCAGGTCGTTAAAAGCACCGAACGCTTGGAAGGGCTTGCGGCAGGATCATACACCGCTTTGATCCATAACAATGGAGTTTGCGGAACGACCAGAGCAACGTTTAACATTGTTCAAAACGAAGGTTTAGAGACTATGGCGAATATTGTTCCTGTGAGCTGCAGAGGTCGTCAGGACGGTAGCATAGAGGTCGATGTTTTGGGTGGATCTGGCGATTACGACTTGACATGGAGCAATGGTCAGAAGGGCACTCACGTTGAACATCTACCTGTTGGCGAATGCACATTGTTTGTTCGTGATGCTTCAGGTTGCGAAAAAACCTTTGAATATCAAATTCCAGTTTTGAATGAGTTGACGGCAAATTTCGAAACCATTTCCGGTGTTTTTGAAATGTTGAATGGTGCTGTTGAAGTTGATTTCTACAACACTTCTGTTGGCGCGACAACTTTTGAATGGGTGTTTGGTGACGCTACGATATCAAGCACACAGAACAATTGTACGCATCTATTTAATCAAAAGGGAATTTACGATGTTACCTTGATTGCGAAGAACAACGATTGTGAATCTCGTCAGACCAAGCAAATCAAAATTACTGAGGCGAAAAACAATGGTAGTGAACTGGCGGCTGATGTGTTAGGGCGTTTAACTGACAATGGTATAGAGTTGCGCTTCTTCCTTGATGGTCCACATAAATTGCGAATTACTGCATATAATATGTTGGGTCAACAGATCGTAGAGCCATTCACGAATATCTATCAGAACGAGACCATTTATTTCTCAGATAAAAGATACGCAGTGAATTCAATTGTTGAAATTTTGGACATGGTGACGGGCGAGCGTGCTATTATCCGCATGGCCAACTAAAAAAGAACCTACTTTAAACAAACATCAAATAACAATGAATGTGGGCTGCCGTGAGGTGGCCCCTTTTATTTAATTGCACGTTATCGCCATATTCCAATGTTGGTACGCTGCCATGGCGGAACTTGCGAAATTTTTAGTGGCGAGGGAGGAAGATGCCCTATCCCTAAAACAGCGTGCGAGCGCCAGCGTTCTTGATGAATACTAAGCTGTGTCCAACGGTTGAACCTTATGTCAGTTGCTAACGATCTATCAACAATGCGTGTAGTGATTAGTACCTGCTCCTATTTTTGAGCCAATCAAGAAATGTAACCATGGAAAGCTGGACATGGCAGGAATGGCTAATTGCCTGCCTCACTTTAGTCATCTTCACAACTGTGTTATTGATCAAATTCAGACTGGAGATTCGTCTGCGATGGAAAGGTATCTACGTTGATGGTGAAATCATCAATTGGATGTCCGCAATAGATGAGGGGAAGCGGTATTACTATCCACTCATAATTGCTCACTTGCCATCAGGTAAGGAGTTGAAATTTCGCGCTGAAGAACGATGTGAACATGAACCAATGTTTCCGATTGGCACTAAGGTGCGTATTAAGCTATTGCAACAACAACCGGACATTCGCCAGGTGGAGTACCCGGATCAAAAATGATGACTTAGGGCCTTCTGATAAACGTAATTACCTTATTTTGTCAACTGGTTAAGGCTGAATTAAAAGATTAAACACAAAGATTTTTAGCCCCCGGAGTATTTTCAATGCATTCCTGTCC
>JBDKJN010000441.1:0-5060 GCA_039796595.1 Bacteroidota bacterium | reverse complement strand
CCATTTCAGGATTTCGCTGGTATCCGCAGCTATCTGAGGAATAACTTGTATATGTAGCTCTTGAAACACGGTTGCAAATATGCGCTGAATTAATTGGTATTTGTTCGCTTAACCTGGATTACGCCTTGTGGTGTGTCATTGACGAGTTTCACAAGGGTGGATTGGGCTAATGCTTTGCCAGTGTTCAAGCGGTGTGAAATAAAAAAGCCGGATGAGACCGGCTTTCATTTCTAATGTGCAATTATTACTTTTTAATAAATTCTGGTTTAGGCTTTTTGCCGTTCATCCATTCGGGTAGCCCCCACATCAACAGACGTCCTGTCTGACCTTTATTATCTGGTGAATAGCTTACCAATTGACCTTTCGCTTTTTGTTGTGATAGAATCACAGCAAGGTATTTCGTTAAGTCTACTTCTGATTTGTCTGGATACGAAGATTTGAACTTTGTGGCGATTGTTGACGTGGGTAAAAACTTCCCACTTGCGTTGAAAAACTCGATAACCTTTTTGCTAAATCCATTTGAACTGCGTTTTCGACGGCCACGTGATCCGAGCTTACTATTGGACGTGTTCGCTGAGGATGTATACGATTTAGCACTTTTTTGAGCAAGTTTTAACAGATTCTTGCTGTCAAGCGCTTTGGATTTGCTTTCTGCTTGTTTTAATAGCGATTGAGCTTGAATGAGGGCCTTGTGTTCAGCCTCAAGACTCTTCAATCGAGCTTCGATCTGACTAAGGATTTTGTTCTTTTCCATGCGTGAATTTTTTTGCAAAGTTTATATGTGATTTTTAAAAAGCTTGTTATTAAATCAAAAAAATGATCTATGTTATTAATTTGATTCCTGACGTTTTTTTTGTGCGACCGAGTGATATCTCTGTGTTTCTATTTTGATTTTTTTATTTTTGAGTTATCACAGGTGGGTTAAATTTTATCGGCTGCTGATATGATTTTATTTCCGAAAGCAAGAGTGCAAAATTTGAATGCATTATTTTTTACTCGGCTATATTTAAGAAATTTTGGCTTCTAATGATTGGCACTGGTTCGCAGTTGTCACTGGTATTGAGTGCAATTTTAATTAAGAATATTAGGTTTTTGCTACGTAAAACGGATGATATCAATTAACTCGTAAACAGTATTAATTTTTTCAGACCATCATTTGCTTGATCCCCTCTTTTTATTCATTATCAATTTAATATGCATATTCAACGACATCGGTTTGGGTGTGTGTGTTATACACTTTGATTGTGCAAAGAGTCTATGAATTTTTCAAAATGTGAAGTTGATGCAAACAATTTTGAAATCTATTGGTGGGTTGAACTAAACCGATCGTTTTTTTTGATGTCGAGATTAAATTAATTAGATGTTTGATAGTTAGTGGATTATGGTCTTTTTGCTTTCTATTTTTTTGTTGAAATTCTCGCTTTGTTATCTCATCTTTCAGAGCCACCTTTGCGCGCTTTAAATGCAAGGACGATTTGTCTTTTTAATGTTACTTTCACTATGTCGCAAAAACCGGTTATCAAATTCAAAAAGTCAGGATTGAGCAATGATCAATTGCTTGCCTTATACAATGCTATTCTCTTACCTCGACTTATCGAAGAAAAGATGCTAAGCCAATTGCGATTGGGTAAAATTTCAAAATGGTTTAGCAGTTTTGGTCAGGAGGCAATTTCCGTGGGTGTTGCATTGGCGATGGAAAAGGACGAGTTTATTTTACCAATGCATCGTAACCTGGGCATTTTTACTGCACGCGATCTTGAGCTCACTCAATTGTTCGCTCAGTTTCAAGGAAAGGAAAGTGGATTTACAAAAGGTCGCGATCGCTCGTTTCATTTCGGTACCATTGCACACAAAGTGGTCGGAATGATTTCACATCTTGGACCTCAATTGGGAATAGCAGATGGTATTGCTCTTGCAAATAAATTGGGTAAAGAAAAAAAGGCCACAATCGTTTTCTGTGGTGATGGTGGAGCGAGCGAAGGGGATTTTCATGAAGCACTTAACACAGCGAGTGTTTGGGATTTACCCGTAATCATTGGTATTGAGAATAATTCTTGGGGTTTGAGTACTCCTAGTCGTGAACAGTTTCGTTGCAAACAATTCATTGATAAGGCGATTGGTTACGGTATTCCCGAGGAGGATGCAATCCAAGTAGATGGCAACAATATCATTGAAGTCTTTCAAGCAGTTTCGAAGGCTGCCGAAAGTATTCGACAGCGCCCGCGCCCAATTTTAATGGAGTTTATGACATTCCGTTTGCGTGGACACGAAGAAGCAAGTGGCACGAAATATTATCCAGATGGATTGATTGAAGAATGGGAAAAGAAGGATCCTGTTCAGAATTTTGAGTGGTGGCTTTTGGATCAGCGAATCATCAATGAGCAATATGTCATTGACGCGAGAAATCATATCAAAACAAAAATTAACGAAGCACTGAAAGTGGCTTATGATGAGCCGAATATTGTGCCCAATGTGGACAAAGAAGTCGCAGATATATTTGCACCGTTTGCCAATACAGCAGTTGAGTCTTCTGCAGGTACTTCCACGGATTTGCGATTCATTGATGCGATTACTGACGGTTTACGTATGAGTATGAAACGTCACGATAAACTCATTTTAATGGGACAGGATATCGCTGAATATGGTGGCGTGTTTAAGGTGACAGAGGGTTTTGTGCAAGATTTTGGCAAAGAAAGGGTGCGCAATACACCACTATGCGAATCGGCTATTGTAGGTGCGGGCTTGGGATTGAGTATGAAAGGCTACAAAGCAATGGTTGAAATGCAATTTGCGGATTTCGTCACATGTGGTTTCAACCAAATTGTAAATAATTTGGCCAAATTGCATTATCGATGGAATGAGAACGCCGATGTGGTTGTGCGCCTACCTACGGGTGCAAGTGTTGCTGCCGGTCCTTTCCATAGTCAAAGCAATGAAGCATGGTTCTTTCATGTTCCCGGTCTAAAAATTGCTTACCCTGCATTTCCGGATGACGCAAAGGGTTTGTTGTGTCAGGCTTTTGAAGATCCTAATCCAGTATTGTTCTTCGAACATAAAGCATTGTATAGAAGTATATCTGGTACAGTGCCTGATGGTTTTTATACGCTTCCATTTGGACAAGCTCGTTTGGTCTCTAAAGGTGAACAGTGCACCATTGTAACATATGGTCTTGGCGTACATTGGGCAATGGATTTTTTAAAACAACATCCCGAAATCAGTGCTGACTTGATTGATCTCAGAACTTTGGCTCCTTTAGATACAACAACGATTTTTGAATCGGTAAGAAAAACAGGTCGAGTGCTTGTTTTGCATGAGGACAACCAAACAGGCGGAATTGGAGGAGAGATTAGCGCTCTTATTACAGAACATTGCTTCACATCATTAGATGCGCCAGTGATGCGTTGTACCAGCATGGATACGCCCATTCCGTTCAATGCTGAATTGGAAAAACAATACCTTGCCAACGCACAACTTGCAGCCAAAATAAAAATGTTATTGGACTATTAATTGAATGAAATAATATCATGAGCGACGACAAAAAAATTATATTCTCAATGGTTGGAGTGAACAAATACACTCCTACAGGAAAACACATCATCAAAGACATTTACCTCAGTTTTTACTACGGTGCCAAAATTGGTATTCTCGGTATGAACGGTGCTGGTAAATCTACCGTAATGCGTATCATCGCAGGTTTGGATCAGCAGTTTCAAGGCGACGTGGTTTGGAGTCCTGGATACAGCGTAGGATACCTTCCGCAAGAGCCAAAACTTGATGACGATAAAACTGTACGTGAGATTGTTGAAGAAGGGGTTAAGCCAATTACTGACGCACTCAAAGAGTATGAGGAAATCAATAACATGTTCATGGACGAGGCAGTCCTTAACGATCCAGATAAAATGGAATCGTTAATGAATCGTCAAGCCGCTGCCCAGGATAAAATTGAAGCTTTAGGGGGCTGGGATTTGGACAATAAATTGGCAGTGGCAATGGACGCTCTACGTTGTCCGCCTGAAGATCAAAAAATAGGAGTATTGAGTGGCGGAGAACGTCGTCGAGTGGCCTTGTGCAGATTGTTGTTGCAACAGCCTGATGTGTTATTGCTCGATGAGCCAACCAACCACTTGGATGCAGAAAGTGTATTGTGGCTTGAACAACATTTGAGCAAATACCAGGGAACTGTTTTGGCTGTGACCCACGACCGTTACTTCCTAGACAATGTTGCCGGTTGGATTTTGGAACTTGACCGCGGTGAGGGTATACCTTATCAAGGTAATTATAGCTCTTGGCTTGAGCAAAAGTCAAAACGTCTGGCCCAAGAAGAAAAAACAGAAAGCAAGCGTCGCAAAATTTTGGAGCGCGAGTTGGAATGGGTAAGGACCAATCCAAAAGGCCGACATGCGAAGAACAAGGCTCGTCTTCAAAATTACGAGCGTATGATGAGCGAAGGCGAGCGCGAGAAAGAGGCGAAATTGGAAATTCCAATTCCTAACGGGCCCCGCTTAGGTAATGACGTTATCGAGTTCACCAATGTATCAAAGGGTTTTGAAGACCGTTTGTTGATTGATAACCTGAGCTTCAAATTACCTCCCGCTGGAATTGTTGGCATTATAGGTCCAAATGGTGCTGGTAAAACAACACTATTCCGCATGATCATGAACGAAGAGAAAGCCGATTCAGGAGACATTCGTTTGGGTGAAACAGTGGTGATGGGTTATGTGGATCAGGCGCACAAAGAAATTGATCAAGAGAAATCGGTCTACGAAGTGATCAGTGGTGGCAATGAGGTGATTGAGATTGGTGGTCAAACCATCAATTCACGAGCGTATTGTAGCAAATTCAACTTCCAGGGGGCTGATCAACAGAAAAAATGCGGCGTATTGTCTGGTGGTGAACGCAATCGCTTGCATTTGGCGATGACGCTAAAGACCGAAGCCAATGTATTGCTCCTCGACGAGCCAACCAACGATATCGATGTAAATACTTTGCGTGCTCTTGAAGAAGGTATCCAGAGTTTTGCAGGTTGTGCGGTGGTTATTTCCCACGACCGTTGGTTCTTG
>JBDKJN010000440.1:0-7370 GCA_039796595.1 Bacteroidota bacterium | reverse complement strand
AATAAAATTGTTGGAGTTGCAGCGCGAAGTTCGTTTTTCTGAGTTTATTCGTGAATTCTTTCTTATTTGGTTTTTCCCTATCGGTATATGGTTTATTCAACCCAAAATCAATCGATGGTTTGAGGAATAACGATACGTTTCAGATTTTTTAGTTTTCGGGTTTAGGCATGGACTTCCCCCCAACCTCTGTACCGACGCAACGCATTGCGTCGCTGACAATATTGTTAGACGCATAATCTTTGGCCGTTGAATCATTTCCACCATAACCCAAATCACCACACGGCCACGAAACAGAATCTTCCCTTAAATCTTTCAATCTTTAAATCCTTAAATGGCGCAGCACCGGCACATCTGCTTCCGCCCAATCCAAGTCGCGCAACTGATCTCTGGAAAGTAGGAGATACGTCTTGTGTTCTGTCAATCGTATTTCACCACTCAGATGTCGCGCTAAGAATGGCACCAATTCAATGTTGAAGTCGGGATAACTGTATTCTACAATTGGAAGTTCCGCTTCGATTTCTATTTGAATATTCAGTTCCTCTTGAATTTCTCGGTGAATACACGTTATTACATCTTCGTGATTTTCAATTTTACCTCCCGGAAACTCCCATTTCAAAGGCATCTTCATGTGTTCGCTGCGTTGAACAGCCAAGATTTTATCCTCCATCTGAATAACTGCACAGGCGACACGGATGGTTTTCATCTGAAGTGATTTTTGTTTGAAATAGCGCGATTCTAAGTGGTTTGCTGACATCCTTAAATGCCCACCACTCTCGCGAATATAAGCACCACTGAAGAATGAGAAGCATAATTAAGGAGAACCGAGATCGAATGCTATTGGAAATTGGTTTTTCATAACTTCTTGCTTTTTGGTGGGGCTTTGCCCGTGGTTTTGTATCATTGTAAGAAGCAATTTCAAACCATTCAATACACAATGGCCAATACAGATTTCTCGCCCCGCAAGGTGCGTATTATACCTCCCGAAACGTTGACGGGACTAACGATACATGAACCCAAAGACCGTGCTGCTGGTCTCAAAGCCGTTACAGTGGCCTTAGAGCATGTGGCGGAAGAAATGGGTCTGATCAATGGTTTAAAGGTGTTGGCAAAAATCAATCAACGCGATGGATTCGATTGTCCCGGTTGTGCTTGGCCAGAACCTGATCATAGAAGCAAGCTCGGTGAATACTGCGAAAACGGCGCTAAAGCCGTTGCCGAAGAAGCGACGAATAAAAGATGTGATCCCGAGTTTTTTGCTCGACACAGTGTCGAAGAAATCAGCGAGTGGTCGGATTATGTGATTGGTAAAAGCGGCCGCGTGACGCATCCCATGTATCTCGCCCCAGGATCATCGCATTATCAACCCATTGAGTGGAACAAGGCTTTTGATCTTATTGCAACTGAACTTAAAGCTTGCAATTCACCTGATGAGGCTGTTTTCTACACTTCAGGCAGAACAAGCAACGAGGCGGCTTTCATGTATCAATTGATGGTGCGGAAATTTGGCACCAATAATTTGCCCGATTGCAGCAACATGTGTCACGAGAGCAGTGGAGTGGGCCTCAATGAAACCATTGGTATAGGCAAGGGCACCGTGACTCTGCAGGATATTTATGACGCCGATGTGGTTTTGGTTATCGGACAAAACCCAGGCACAAATCATCCGCGGATGTTGAGTGCACTGACGAAGTGCAAGAAGAATGGCGGAAAGGTGATTCACATCAACCCCATGCCGGAAGCAGGAACTACGCGATTTATCGATCCGCAGAGTCCCGTAGAAGTATTGATGGGCGGTACTAAGCTGGCGGATCATTTTTTACAAGTGCGTATAGGTGGTGATATCGCATTGCTTAAGTTGATCATGCAGCGAATGTTTCAGTGTGAAAAGGAAAAACCGGGCTCAGTTATTCATCAAAGTTTTATCAAGGATAACACGGTCGACTTCGAAAGTTTTAAGAAAGGCATTAGCGAATTAGACGTCGATCAGGCTTTGAAAGACTGTGGTGTGCCGTTGGAACAGATTCATGCCGTTGCGGATTTGTTATGTTCTACGAATAAGTTTATCTCTTGCTGGGCAATGGGATTGACGCAACAAAAGCATGCTGTCAATAACATCAAAGAAGTGGTGAATTTGCATTTGATGCGGGGCGCAGTGGGGATCAAAGGCGCAGGATTATGTCCAGTTCGCGGTCATAGCAATGTGCAAGGCGATCGTACGATGGGCATTTATGAAAAGCCAAAAGAAGCTTTCTTGGCATCATTGGATCGGTATTACAATATGAAATCTCCTCGCGAACATGGCTACGACACCGTTGAAGCCATTGAAGCGATGAATGAAAATAAGGTCCGTGTGTTTATCGGACTCGGAGGGAATTTTATTTCGGCCACCCCGGATAGTGAATTTACTGGGAAGGCCATGCAAAAAGTGAAATTGTCGGTGCATGTGTCTACAAAGTTGAATCGTGCGCATGTTGTAACAGGTGAGCATGCCTTGATTTTACCCTGTTTAGGCCGTATTGAAATCGATACCCAGAAGTCGGGGGAACAATTTGTTACAGTCGAAAACTCGATGGGAATCGTAAGCATGTCGCGCGGAAACATGAAGCCGGGCTCTGAACATCTGAGAAGTGAACCGGCTATCGTTGGGGGCATAGCGAAAGCGTTATTCTTTGGATGGGACACCATTGATTGGCAGTCAATGATCGACAATTATGATGTGATCCGTGAGAATATCCAAGGTGTTATTCCAGGTTTTGACGATTATAACAAACGCGTGCGTCAACCGGATGGATTTTATTTACCCAATGGTCCACGTATCGGACAATTCACAACACCAGATCAAAAGGCGCACTTCACGGCTATTCCTCTTCCACAGGTAAGCATTCAAGAGGGAAGATTGATCATGATGACCATTCGCACCCACGATCAGTATAACACCACTATTTATGGCTTAGAAGATCGATATCGAGGAATTGGCAATGAACGGCGTGTCATTCTGATGAATGAAAAAGACATGGTAAAGCAAGGTGTTGTGAAAGGAGAACTGGTGGATTTGATCAGCCATTTCAACGGTGTTGAGCGCGTGGCCAATACCTTTCATGTAGTGCCTTACGATATTGCTGTCGGGTGCACGGCGACCTATTTTCCGGAGACCAATTGTTTGGTGCCTATTGATCATTTTGCAGACAAAAGCAAAACACCTGTCAGTAAGTTTATTGAAATAAGCATTCGCAAAAAAGCATGACACAACGACAAGGCTTATGGATAACCTGCGTATTGGCCTTGTTATGGTTAATGTATTTTTTTGGACCTGCATTATGGCATCCGGATGACTATTGGTTCGGGGGAGTAGGCGATGGGGCTAAGAATTATTACACTTTCGCGTATCACGTTAAACACGATGATACATGGTTGCATTTTAACGGGTGCAATTATCCAACTGGAGATCATGTCACTTTCACTGATGGTCATCCCATTCTTTCATTTTTAGTTGGATGGTTGCCATGGGTGAAGCAATATCCTGTTGGCACCATCAATGTCTTTATGATGTTGGGACTAGGGTTCGCATGGATATTGATTTATCTCGTCCTTGTGCGTTGGCACTGTTCTCCATGGTTCGCGATGATGGCTTCTGTCGTAGTGATTATGGGACAACCACAATTGGAGCGGATCAATGGACATTTTTCCTTAGCCGCCGTTTGGGTGATTCCACTGACCATATTGTTATTGGATCATTGGCGAACATCTCAGCGGTTGATGTACTTGATCTTTGGTGCAGTCTTACAAGTATTCGTATGGTTCTTACACCCTTATTTGGGATTAATGGTATCGGGCATGATGATACTCTATCCGTTGATTGAGCGATTCATAAACAAAATTTCAGGTCGAGGAGTTTGGTGGTCAGTGGGTTTATCGTTTGCTGTGATTGTGGGGTATCTGGCTTTGGTAAAATCAACCGATGTGATTACTGATCGACCAGAAGGAGGCAAAGGATTTTTTGAATTCCTTACGTCCTTCAAGTTGCTGTTTGGCGGTATGCATGGCAATTTGATAGGTCAGTGGTTTGGCGAGTTCAGACAAGATGCTGTGAATGGCGAAGGCAAGGCATACATTGGATTAGTGATCATGCTGAGTCTACTGATTATTGCAATAGCCTTGGCATGGAAGCGCTCGGAATTGATCAGGCATTGGCGCAGTGTAGCACCATGGCTAATCGTTGCTCTGCTGTTTCTCGCGTTCGCTGCAGGCGTGCCTTTTATATGGGGGTGGGAAGAGGGCGTTCAAATGATTCCATATTTAGAACATTTCAGGAGTCCTGGAAGATTCGTTTGGGTATTTCATTTTGTTGTTGTTATAGGGAGTTTAAGTGTCGTTTATTTCATTTTTAAAGACCATCGCAAATGGTGCAACTATGGTATAGCTCTGGCAGCAGTTGTCGCAGTAGTCGATCATTGGGCGCATCAACAGCAAGTGCGTGCAATAGTACAGAGCACTCCAAATTATTTTGATCCACAGTTCTTAACCGCAAAAGACGCGAGTGACATAAATGAAATAAAAAATTCGGATCAATCATACAATGCTTTGTGGACAATCCCACAGATTTGTTATGGATCGGATATATATACAAGATACTTCCAAGAGTCAGATGTCCGTCGCGCGTATGTTGTATCGTTTCATACAGGTTTGCCACTATTGGGTACAATTAATCCCAGATCAGGACTGAGTGATGCGCGTATGACCATGCAAATGACGGCACCCAATGTTTTTGAAAAAGAAATGTGGTCGAAGTTTGGTCCTGAAACATGTTTTTATCTCCTTCAGCTTCAAGATCCATTGTTCGATAGTGAGGCGCGATTGACCAACAGAAGTTCTTCGAGCATTTGTATTGCTGATGAAATCGCGGAGTGGGAGAGTTGGAAGAAAAAAAGAAAGGAAACGTCCAATGCAAAACTCTTGCTGGATACTATGCCACAAACGGATGGTGACGGAAACCTTCTTATGCAGCAAGATATGTACCACGGGCTTGCATCAATGCATACAGATACGTTGACTAGTGATATACCGGTTCAAGTTTCTGCATGGCTCGAAATGGCTTCTATTGACACCTACGCTGTTGGTTTTGCTGTTGATGAGATTGACCCGTCTGGCGAAAAACGTGAAGTTTTCAAATTGTACTCTAATGAAGTGAGTTATCAATTTGGCAAGAAAGTTTGGTTGAATGCTTTCTTTACAATGCATCCTAAGAAGGAATATGTTGTGTATTTGGAATGTCCACGAAGCAACCAAAAGAATGTTCGCTTGTATGATTTTAAAGTCTATGAATTAGAAGGTTCGGGCATGGAACGTGGCGATTACCAGGGGCTTTGGAAAGAATTAGAAGGAAAATAAGCTTGCCCGTGAATTGTATAAACGTAGTGAATTATTGAGAATTTGGTAGTATGATTTTCAATACGTTGAAGTACCTTAGCACTGTCAAAAGGACAAGAATTAAATAATAAATTTTATACCTTATAACATGAATAAATTATACAAAATTGCTTTAATGGCTGCGGTGGTGTTCTCGATGAATGCTGCGCAAGCCCAGAACTGTAACTGTATGGTGGCGTTGGACGAAACATTCAGCGTTGTGCCTTTCACCAATGCTACTGCCCCAGATTACCGCAATGACGATGGTTATACCACTGCGATCGCATTGCCTTTTACTTTCAACTTGTATGGCACAAGCCATAATGAAGTGTACATCAACAATAACGGTAACCTTTCATTCGGAAGTGGATTCTCATCTTTTGTAGCATCCGGTTTTCCTGTAGCTGACTTTCCGATGGTAGCTGCATATTGGGCAGATGTTGACACGCGTGGTGCGAATAGTGGTTTGGTTTATTATCGCGTTACAGATCACGAGATTGTAGTTCGATACAATTCCGTTGGGTATTTTGCTATGGGTGATGATTTGCTCAATGATTTCCAAATTATATTATCAGATGGAACAAGCACATTGGTTCCTGCTGGACAGAACATTGCCTTCTGTTATGGCGACATGCAATGGGCAACATCAGGCAGCGGATCTGGTGGTGCTCCTGGTAATGTAGGTGCAAACGCTGGTAATGGTGTGAATGCAGCACAAATCGGCTTCTTCGGAGATCTTGGCAATGCCTATGATGGTGCTTATGGCAACAACGATGGTATCGATTATTTGGACAACATGAACATTTATTTCTCTACCAATCCTATCGGCGCCAACCAAAGTCCAATCGGTGTAACCAACTATTGCGATACCATCATTGGTAACCCTGGTGATAGCTTAGCGTTTTTCTTCTACGATCCAGATGCTGATCAAGTATTGGATTACGATTTGGATACTGAAGGTGAAGATGACATCACTGGCGAAGAAGGATTTGTTGGTTTGACGGTAGTTGATGGTAACATTTTGGAAGCTCGTTTGGATGCTGGCGACCGCGACAACAACCCATACAGCTACATCGTTTACATCAGCCCGAACATTGCAGATGGTACATATCCGATCACTGTTACAGCTTCAGACAATGGTTCTCCAGCCATTTCAATCAGCCGTGACTATGTTATTCAAATCGGTGCTGTTAGAACGCCTGAAATCGCGCCTATTAAGGACGTAACCGTGTATATCGCTAACAACGAATTGATGGTTCAAGGTTTGGATCGTAGCAAGGGATACGATGTATTCGTTTACGATACAACTGGTAAATTGGTGGTAAGCGGCAATACCCGCAATGTGATTGCAACAGGTCAATTGGCCAACGGCATCTACATGTACACCATTCAAAACGGTTCACAATTGGTGAGCGGCAAGATCAGCAAATAAGCTGTACGAGCAATATCTACATAAAAAGGCCATCCTTCGGGGTGGCCTTTTTTATTCGGTACGATTCTCCACAAAAGCCCGAATGGAAATCAACCACTGACCAAGAACACCGGAACATTGGACAATGCTTCAACTTTCCCGCATCCCTCCCTTAAATCTTTAAGTCTTAAATATTAAATGACTTTAGCCCCCTTGGTGCGGGCTTAGGAGTCAGCTGAGCGACGACGAAGACAATAGCCCTTGCCTACACTCTCACGGGCTTGTAGCCCGAATAAAAATCAACCATCAACCACGAATAATGATGAGCCAACGAACCGTCAACTTTCCTGAAACCTTCACTTAAATCGTTAAATTGTTGAGTTCTTGAATGACGAAGTCACCGCTGTTTTACTTTGCACACCTGTGCGACCATGCACAATTAGTGGGTCGAGGATGGAAGTGGCCATTCTAATAGATCCCAAGAACCCAAATCCGCCCATGGCCGCAATGATATATGGTAACGAGAAACTGAAATTCTACCCAAATGCCAATC
>JBDKJN010000439.1:0-11109 GCA_039796595.1 Bacteroidota bacterium | reverse complement strand
ATAAGAAAAGAACAAATACTATGCCTTATTGTTCAATAGCACACATAAATGATAGTATTACTATCGTTTTGCCATGTTTTACTTTTTGTAATATTTCTTTACGCCATTTCTTCCCGCCGTTATAAGTAGTTGTTTTTCAGCTTCGCTCAGGCGTTTCACCTTAGGGCCAATGCGAGAGTCTGAGATAGAAATGGTTCGTTGCCAATCAGTTGGAGTGAGATATGCCCTATTGAGATTTTCTTTGGTGATGTAATAAAGTGATTTCATCAGGTCACTGGTGCCTTCAATGTTCTGATAACACAGTTGTTTGTCGCCTTGATCGCGGGCAATTTGTTCATCTGAATCGATGCGCAAGCCTAATGTTTTAGCGGCCGCGACTTGTCCTTGTTCGTTGATTTGGTCAAAATGTGCAATGCAGAAGTTTGCAGTAAACCCACCGTCTAAACATAGATGCAAGTCAGGGGTGATAACATCGGTTTCGATGACTTTGCCTTGTTGATCAATGATCACAGGTTCGAAATAGAAGGGGACAGCCATACTAGCCCGAACAGCGTCCACAATTCGCATATTGGGAAACGATGTAGCGCTGAACATTAATGTGGTTTGATGATTCATGCTAGTCGCGGCTACCACGAGTGATTTGAATGTCGGATCTTTCGACGCGCGGTCAGCCAATTGAGAAAAGGTTAAATCTGCGGTGCCACTTTTGGCAGCAATCAAGTCTTCGAGCCAGTGCAAAAATGCATCACCTTTGTACCATCCTAATTTTTTCTTCAGGCGATAAAATCCACCGACAGCACGTCCTCGACCATCGTTGAATTTTTGGAAATCCGTGTCTCCAATAAGATGATATATTTCAGTAGGTGAATATCCTACTGCATACAAGCTCGCAGTGATGGCGCCGCTGCTGGTGCCGGCTACAGCATGAACATTGGCTGTAACTCCGCGCTCTTCAAGCTCCATGAGTGCACCGCAATAAGCAATGCCGCGTATTCCGGCACCTTCGAAAACAAGATAATCGACGGGTTCGGGGTTTTGACCGTGAAGAGAATAAACGAAAAATGTAATGAGTGAGAGTAGTGAGAATTTTTTCATATTCTCAAAAGTACTTAATCCCAAATAAATGAACAAAACGGGAATGGTCGAACAGATAACATATCCATTTCACGAATAGCTTTTATGGTCAATGAAGAACTTCACCTTCACTTAGAATGCTTGATTTGCTTAAAGGCCAGAAAGGCTATCCACACAGCTACCAACCCGATTAGCAGCCTGCCAATATTTGTTAATGAGAACAGATCAAAAATCAATATAGCCAAACTTCCTAGGACCCATAGAACATCCATAACAGTGATGGCTTGCACAAGTTTCTTATTCGAGATGAATTTTAGGCTTGTCACAAATACAAATCCTGCGAAAATCAAGAGGTTAATACCAATGATAGGAAAAATATAGGGATGATCAAAGCCAAATAGATCATTCAATTGACATGTGCATAAAATCATACTAATGCCACTGAGAGCAGAGAAGCTGCCGTTGATGTTGAGGTATTTTTTTAATTCAATCATATGTTGATGTATGTAAACATTATTTCTGGCTAGCTCTTCTATTTTTTGCTCTTAAGATGAATTCTTGGTTATCCAATGTCATAGGTTATTCATCCATTACGGCGCATCAAAATTAGTCTGATTTAAATAGATACTATTGATATTTTGCGCCAAATTTGTGGGATGAGAATTCAGGCTTCATATGTAGCAAACTTGATAGAATACGCTTCGTGTATTGGAGTATCCGCTGAGGTACTTGTGAATCAGTTGAATGATAAGGAAAAGGATTTGTGTAATCCAAGCGAAACGGTTACCCGAGAAGAATATTTGTCGGTATTAGACGCCTTAATCAGGATTAGCCAGGACACGGATTTTGGTATTCATTATGGCGGTTATTTAAACTTAAAGGCTCTGGGATTTGTCGTTGAAATTTCCAAAAATGCGTCTCGACTTGAACAAGCTGTTTTTATTCTTCAGAAGTATTTGACCGAGACTTTTCCATTGGTTGAATTAGTCACCGAGAAGAAAAAGAAGAAATATTTCATAAGTCTTGTTTCCAGTGTCAAGGACATCAATCTCAAACGACAAATTTTAAATTTTGTATTCTGTTTCGTGCACAGAGAACTTCAAATTTTATTGCCGTTGAATGGTACTTATGAGGCGGAAATGCCATCTGGTCAAATCAACTTAATGAGAGAATTATTGAATGTTGAAGTTGTTGATGGTGTGAAACATCAATTTGTGTTTGATGAGGCAATATTAAATATTGAGATCAATAAAGGACGTGTGAAGGATTTTGAAAATTTGTTGCCTCAGTTCATGATCTTACTCGAATCAGGTTTTGAAGATTCCAAGATTTTTTCTAGTTGTGTGCGAAAAGTCATTCTGAACATGTGTCAACCTGAATTGCCAAACTTTGATCGTGTAGCTGCACTATTTCCAATGAGTAATAGGACATTCCAACGTAAACTCATGGTTGAAGGCCGATCTTTTCGTAAAATTTGTGATGATATCAAATACGAGTTATCGGAATATCTATCTTCTGGAGATATAATGCAAACAAAAGAGATTGCGGCTATTCTGGGCTATTCTGATGCGAGTGCTTATTTGCATTTTTTGAAGAAAAGAAAAACCCATAAGTAGTATGTCTTTGAATCGACGTTAGTTATATAAACAAACGACAGATCAGAGGTATAAGCACTTAGAACGAATGATGAGATTTGTTGATGGCTAGGTTGCTATAATTGGGGAATGCATTTATGTGCTGTTTAGACAATGACATATAAGTTAAAGGTATTGCTTGGTGTATTTTTGCCAATATGCAAACTAGCTCAACTCGCCCTTTAATAGAAGTGGTTGCCACTTCTTTAGAATCATGTATCGCTGCTGAACAAGGAGGGGCAGGTCGTATCGAATTGTGTGCGGCTCTGTCTACTGCGGGAATTACGCCAACATCGGCCTTGCTCAAATTGGTTAAAGCAAATGTGGCCATACCGGTCGCAGTGATGATTCGTCCCCGGGAGGGAGATTTTATTTATTCCGCAACGGACGTGAAATTGATGGAAGCCGAAATTGAAATGGTTCGAGAAGCTGGTGCTGATGCTCTGGTTTTTGGCGTGCTGGACAACGACGATGAAATTGATCAAAACCTTTTAAAACATCTGGTTCATTGTGCAGGTAATCTTCCAGTCGTTTTTCATCGTGCCTTTGACTTAACACAAAATCTAAATGAATCACTTGAAATCCTAATAGATCATGGTTGTTGCAGAGTGCTCACCAGTGGAGGAGCACCGAATGGCAATGCAGGCAAGGACAAGTTGTTTGCTTTAGCGGAATTGGCAAAAGGGCGCATTGAAGTGATGCCAGGTGGCGGCTTACGCGAGGAATCTTTTGAGGAGGTGCTGCATCCTTTGATATCCAACTATCATTTGAGCGGACGTGCTGAGATAAAAAGTGCAAGTCAGGCGAGTTTGTTCGAAATGAATCGCATGGAAACGGATGCTCAAATCATTGCGCGTGTTGTAGGGAAGGCCAATCGCTACTTTGGATGTTGATTATTGTCCCAACAAAGCTTTTAGGCGCTGTAGCTCCGCTTGGTAAAAAGCATCCCGTGTTGCTTGGCGAATGAATTGTTTTTCGCTGTTGGTCAAATGCCAACTTAGTGAAACGTGAGAGTCTTTGTCTTGATTCAGCTGAAAGGTGATGAGCTCGATTTTATCATTAAACGTTCCTTGCAAATAGTGAAGCATTTGTTCGCCATTGTAGTCATGCGTTTTGGTTAGGTTTCCATAAATGCCGCCAATAGGACCGCTTATGGTATTTGTGATATTCACGTGATGTTCGCTTAGGTCCTTGTTTTTGGGTAAGTCGCGCACCTGAACGATAATGACGCCGGATGTGTTCTCGTTGATCCAATCTTGGAAAACAGAAACGAACTGCATGGTTGTTTTCCAGCCAAAATTGTCACGAATCCCCGCGTCCAATATTTCTATACTGGGTTCTGTGGGTAAGGTAGTCGATGGCAAAACGTATGGAAACGTGGCGTTCATTCTTAAAGCATTTACAAAATGTAAATTTCCGGCGTCGTGATTGGCAAATACTTTGGAAAACTCAATGTCTTCTGGCATTGGATTGGATCCGCCATTGAGTTGAAATGCCTGAGTGAGATAGGCTATGGGTTGCGCAGAAATGAGCAGTCGTCGACCATCTTTTAGAATGGTTGGAGACAAAATCATCATAGGCATTTCTGCGTTTTTTTCAAGTGCTGTATAATCCCTCAAACGTCTGTCAAAAATGTGTTGAGTATTGGTACGCAATTGTTGTTCGAATGCGTAACCCCGATCTTTAATGTAAGTGTAAGGACCATCATTAAATTCATGGTAGCGAATAAAACAATCATTCGTCGCCATTGACAATAAGATGGGATTGAGCAGGTCACGACCAATGCGTTCAGCGTGAGTGGTGTCGTACAATCGAAGTGCTTCGCCATGATCTTGGCGGTATTTGAGTTCTCGTAAATAGGCGGCACCAAGCATGCCGCCACTGGCACCAGTCATTAGTATGGTATGGTCCAATAATGCGCCGTTGCAAATACTATCCGCATTCATCAATGCGCGCATGGTCCAGAAAGCTGATCGACTTCCGCCTCCACTGTGATTCAAAATGACCAATTTGGGTTTTTCAAGTCCCGCCGGTTGTTTCCTTTTCCAGTTTTCCAACATTTCGATGCCTGCCGCATAATCTGTGCGAATAGCATTGTTGTCTGGTTTAAATTGGGATAAATCATAAATCACAGGCTTGGTTTCATAATTCAGTCCCGCTGCGTGACTTTCAATTTTGAGCCAGTGCAAATCGCTGTAGAAAAAATTGACAGAAAGTAGTAGTACGACGAATAGGGTTATTGTCCATCCTTTTAACCAAGAATGAAATGCACTGACTAACATGAGAATGATGGTGAAGAACAAGATTAGGCTTGCACCTGCTGGAATGACAAACAATGAGAAATTGCTAAGTGAACCAATTACAAGAAAGGATATGACAAGGGCAATTTCGAAATAGGTTGCATTGATGTGGTTTTGAGCAAACACCTTCTCCAACACTTCTGGGCTATAGTGTGCGCTGTCACGTGCTAAACTTATCCGGCGATAAGAGGATATATAGGTCTCTACATGGCGTTTTACACCACCACGACGCCATCTCCACCAACGGCCTGTTGCAAAAGTATTGGGGGTTGTAGCCTTTGGTTCGTCTGGAATCTGGGCGGCTCCAAAGGCTGAGGCATCTTTGTTGGTGAACGAAAAGTAGAAATAGTCAAGCAATTGAAAAATAGTCAATCCCCCGACGAATCCCAATAAGTTAAGCGTGATTTTGGAAGCCGAAAATAACTCTCGATTGGCTTGAAATATGGCGCTCTGAATAAGATAAATGATCACAAAGACAAGAGGAATGACACTGTTGTTGAGCGAGAATTTATGAAAGGGTCGGCTCAATGTGGCAATGAAAGGAAAGCGATAACCGTGCATGATATACACGTAAAGATTGAAGCCAGTAATAAAACCTCCAATTGCAAACCCCAGGATACCAAAGGATAACATATTGTTCTGGCCCATATATTCTGGGACGAGAAATTGTTGAGGTACACCAAAATTTTTAGCAAAGACCCCGGAAACGATACTGATTAGAAAGGCCCAAATTAATATTAGGAATTGATTTTTCTTGATCAGCAGCATGATCAACTGAATAGGGAAGAAGTAGATTACTCTTCGAACCTTATTGGACGTTGTGTTGCTCTTTGAATCGGTCATGAGGGTGGAAACATGCAATGGTCCATTCTGGATTGGAACACATTACGAATGTATACGGATACGTGCTATTTTGGTGTCATTATTTGACGGCTTTTTTTGCCTGATTTTTACAGTGAATGTACCGTTTCGGGGATAAATACCCGAATGCCCTACCTTTGCACGGCTTCTATAGGAACCATGGCAATAGAAATTAAAAATAAAAAGGCCGAGTATCGGTATTTTTTGCTCGAAGAATTCGTGGCAGGAATGGTGCTTTTGGGTTCTGAAATAAAGAGTTTACGGGCTGGAAAGGCGAATATGTCAGACGCTTATTGTAAGATACACCGTGGAGAGTTGTTTTTGTATAATCTCCATATTTCCCCGTATGAGAACGCAGGTTATGCAAAACACGAAGAGCGCCGAGTTCGAAAGCTTTTGTTGACCAGAACAGAATTGCGGCGATTTGATCGTAAATTGAAAGATGCTGGTATAACTGTGGTTCCAACTTTGTTATTCATCAGCGACAAGGGGTTTGCTAAAGTTAAAATTGCACTGGCGAAAGGTAAGAATGTTGGTGATAAGCGAATGGACGGCAAACTCAAAGACCTCAAACGCGAAGCAGATCGCTACGGACATCAATAAATAGCGATCAATTGCCCTTCGGGCCTTATCAAAAGGCTTCTCCAACGGTTAAGTAAAAGAGCGGTTTTCCCTGGCCCAACGCCATGTCTAAACGGAAGGTTGTGCGTGATGCTGGATTCCAGAAATAACGCAAGCCGAGTCCACCCGCCAAATGCAATCCAGGATCAGGAAGACTGAAGTCCGTGTTATTCATGTAAGCAACACTCCCAAAGACGGTAATGGCAAACAAACGGTGAATGCGAATTCGATCCTCCATTTGACACATGATGAGATGCGCATCTCGAAAACGTCCTTCGTAGTATCCACGCATTCGCTTTAGACTCCCAATTTGGGGCAGTTGCGGATAAGGAGCTTCACCTCGAATGAAGTCTCCGAAAAGCATGGTTGCTAAAATTTGTTTTTTCGAAATGCGGCGATACGACCGGCCATCGAAACGATACCGCAGATAATCATAATCGCTTCCCCAATGTCGACGTTGATCGTGAAGTACCAACTCGAGATAATGGCCTTTTTCGGGGTAGTATATTTGATCTCGGCTATCAATAAGTATGTTGAGACCCGGTCCGCTTGTCGTATGCTTTTCACTACCAGCAATTCGCCCCGATTCGAGTAATCCATTAGGAGTGGATTCTGTTACCTGATAGTTTTCATACCACCACCGTCCACCGATGTAAAGATGGGGATCGATTTTTTTTAAATACTGTACCCGTGCACGATAGATCAGCGCTTCAAATCGCTCGTTGGTTTGCAACGCTGCAAGATGACCAACTCCAAAAAAGCGGAGTTTGCTTTTTTGGGCGCTGATTTCGCCAGTGATTTGATGCGTACGACCTTTGAAATACAGGTCGTATGGAATAGCCACCATCCACTGACCATTAATTGTAATTCCAGCGGTCATTTGGATAGTAGAATAGGGGGTTAGGCTGTCGTTTTGAGCGGTTTTGAATTGGCCAACACCACTGCATCCGCCACCCAATCCGGTTTCTGGTGTATAGCCTAATAGCGGTATTACAAGTGTGCGTAATTTTTTGTTACTCGAGTCCTTTTGGCCAAAGCATAGTGTTGGCATGGCGTTTAAACTCACGCAACATATAGCTATAAGTAAAAGATGATGGCTCGAATTAGAAAGGCGCATTAGGTCAAAGATAAGCACTTCAACCGGAAGTCAAATTCGTGCATCATGCCATGCGCTGCATATCACTATCTTTACGCGGCCAAATCGTTTATCTATGCCCCTTGTGCGTTTCATCATCAATATTATCCGGATACTTTTGATATTTATCTGGACAGCATTTTGTGCCGTTTTGGGAATTGTACTCATGGCCTTTTTGTGGAACGGTAGTAAAGTCCATTATCTAACGGGCTATTATTTCTATGCACCAGGCACATTGTTTTTGGCAGGAGTTAAAGTAACTGTCTCAGGACTGGAAAATTTAAAGCGCGATGTGCCGCATATTTTTGTTTCTAATCATGCCTCGCATCTTGATGTGGTATGTATAGCCAGAGTAATTCCGTTGGGATTGTTCTTTATTGCAAAAAAGGAATTGGCCAAGGTCCCATTTTTGGGGCAATACATGTATGTCATCGGACACATTTTTGTAGATCGCAAAAACAAAGAGAAGGCCAATGAATCTTTGAGACGTGCTGCTGAAAAAATCAAATCTGGAAAAGACGTAATTACTTTCCCGGAAGGCACAAGGACCAAGACTGGCGAACTTATGATATTCAAACGTGGTTCCTTTTTGATTGCAAAAGATGGAGGAATTCCTGTAATGCCTATCGCGGTTGTTGGTACAAGAGAAATATTACCATCCGGGGGCTGGATGATTCGACCAGGACGAGTGCATATTGCCATAGGAAAGTCTATTGCAGTGGATGAGTTTGCAAATTTGAATGTCGAAGAGTTGGCGGGATTAGCACGGGAAAGAGTCGATCAATTATTGAAGCAGAAATGAGAAGAATTTTAGTGAGCATTGGTTTGTTGATGCCCATTTTGACATGGAGTCAAGTTCAAGATACAGTTAAACACATCACTCCGGTTGGATCTCCGGTCACGATGGGAGATTTTGCAATAGAAGATAAAGTCCTTGCTACGGTTCCAGTTGTTGGTTTTCTGGAAGGCCGCATGTCACGCGATGTGCCAGCGCCTATTCAGGTTGTCGGTAGAGATGTATTTGGATCAACCGATCAAACTTCATTAATAAATGCGATGAATAGCGTTCCAGGGGTTATGATGGAATCGCGAGGTGCAGGAGGGAGTCACCGAATAAGCATTCGGGGCAGTGCGTTGCGAGCACCCTTTGCAGTGCGCAATATCAAGATGTATGTCAACGGCATTGCCTTCACCTCTCCAGATGGACAAAGTCCTTTAGAAGTAATGGATGCTTCGGATCTGAATAGCATCGAAGTGATGCGCGGGCCTTCTGGTTCTTTGTGGGGTAGTGGTAATGGTGGTGTTTTGCAATTCAATTTGGTGCAGCCAAGTTTATTGGCAAAAGGAGGTTTTATAGCTAGAAGCGAGGCCCAAGCCGGAAGTTTTGAGCAATACCGAATGAATCATTCCATTCAAACAGGTGGTAATAAGTGGTCAATGCGTTTCTCTCAGACGAGCCAAAGTGTGTCGGGTTATCGCGAACAGGAATTTAATCGCAAAAACTCTTCGGTGTTGTTTGCACGTTTGAGACCAAACAATGATCAAATACTTGATATCGTTGGACTGTATTACAATGGTAACTGGGGATTACCTGGTGGTTTGAACATGGAACAGCGCGATACATCTCGAACTTCGGCGATACCTTATTCATTGGAAAATAATGCTTCAGTCTGGCGTAATCGCAAGATGTTGGGCGTAGGTCACACGTGGTGGTATAAGGGGAAATGGAAATTCCGCAATACCATGAACTTTTACGATACCCAAAAAAAGAATCCATTCGGTACATCGGCCTTTCGAAATGGTTATAAGGATGAGTCAGCTGCCGGTGGTGGTGTGAGAACAGAAGTTACACGTTCGTTTAAAATGCTCCGTGCCCAGCACCGTTTTGTGGTTGGTGGTGAGGCGCAAATGGAACATTATTTCATCAATGAAGCATCGAATTTGCAAGGTACGCCGGGCGATTTCAAATACATGTACAATGTGAATTACGCCAACTATAACGTGTTTGGTTTGTTGGAGATGAATTTTTGGCAATTCATTCATCTACAGGCTGGAGGATCGTTGTTGCAGGAGACGCAACAAGTGAGTGGTTTCACCGCCGGAGGTTGGCAAACGGATACGACACATCGTTCGGAACTTATGATATTGCCACGTGTCGCTCTGTCTTTGGATTTGTCTGAGACTTGGAAACTTTTTGGCTCCTACGGCCATGGCAACAGTATGCCGACCATTTTTGAGATGGTGGACTACACCAAGAATCAATACAATTTGAATCTACAACCCGAACAAGGTATCAATCGTGAGGCAGGTATTAAGTATGCTAACCCAACCAAGGAACGTTCGTTTGAGACCAATGTGTATTATACCAATATTCGTGGCATCATCTTAAGCACGCCAACAATGGTTGAGGCTCCAGGTGGAGGCGGTATGGTTGAGGTAGATTTATTCACCAATAGCGGCACTACTGCACAAAAGGGTATTGAATGTTCCGGACAATGGACGAAGTACTTTAATGCGACGCGCATAAAATTACAATGGCAATCATCAGGCAGTTGGAGCTTGTACCGTTTTATCGATTATAAGGTGGGCGATCAGAACTACGTCGATCGTCGATTGCCAGGTGTTCCGACGGTGCAATGGTTTAATCATTTGCGATTGACCTACCTTAAGAATTATAGCATTGGAACCATGGTGCAATACATGGGGCCGATTGATCTGAATTACGCCAACACGGTAAGAAGTACAGACTATACTATAGTCAATGTATATGCTTCGGCAGCGAAATCATTGGGAAGTCACTTTACATTGGGCGTTAGAGCAGGCGTAAACAATGCGACGGATGTACGTTACAGCGGTTTCTTCAATTACAATGACTTCAACAATCGGTATTACAATCCAGCGTTACCAATCAATTACTTCGCTTTGTTGTCACTCGAATATAGTTTGATGAAATAATAAAGCTAGATCTTAAATTTAAGGAGTCCAGTTTTATTGTCTTTGGTCACCCAGAGATAACCTTCGCCACCGTAAAAAACGCTTTCGGCTTCAGCGCGATAGGTAATTTGACCGTCAAAATTGACAATGATAAATTCAGATTCATTAAAGAAGACAGCTGTTGTGCCGTGAATACTGTCGAATTGATAATTGTGAAGGCGTTGCAGCTCCTTCCCATCCACCGTTTTTAGGATAAAAAGATTATACTCGGATTCTTCTTTCATACGTACTTCAGTCCAATACCTGCCTTCTTTACTTAAAGGAAATACATCGACTTGAGGTCCCAATTCATAACGCTTATATGGTTTTTCATAATGGATAATTGAGCATGACCATTCATCATTGAATGTTGATGAGAATAGGGTATACCCATCGCCCATTATGTCATAATAGAATTCACGTTCACGTTGAGCGTCTCGAGGTTGTGAACATACTTTTTGGAATGAAGTATTGATCAAATAAACGCTGTCGGCATCCATGTATTGCGCAA
>JBDKJN010000438.1:0-5163 GCA_039796595.1 Bacteroidota bacterium | reverse complement strand
TTGTATTTGACACATGGATTTGCAGGAGCGCAATTGATGTACTATACCGGACGGTTCTGCGAGACTACCTGGCAAAAGGTCTTGCTCTTGATAGCGGCAGTTTTGATTTCAATTGGGTTCGCTTGGATATTCTCAAAAGTAATTGAAGTGCCAAGCATGCGATGGGCTCAGATGATCAAATACAAGCGCAAAGTGTTACAACCGACAGTGAGTGAATCGCCTTAGTCGGTTGATGAAGGCTGTAGTTACATGTCGAATGTTGTTTATTGAATGGTGATATCGGTTTTTAGAAGTGAGTTATATTTGCCCATAAATTTTTAACAAACAAACTATGAAGTTCAATCCTGGCGTCTTAACTGGCGACGAAGTAACTGCTGTATTCGATGATGCGCTGGCGCACCAATACGCTTTACCTGCTGTTAATGTAATCGGTTCTAATAGCATCAATGCCGTGCTCGAAACTGCTCGTGAAGTAAACTCACCTGTGATCATTCAGTTCAGCAATGGTGGTGGAGCTTTCAATGCAGGTAAAGGGCTTAAAAACGATGTACAGCAAGCTTCAATCATCGGTTCTGTGGCAGGTGCCCATCACGTGCATATGTTGGCCAAGGCCTATGGTGTTCCAGTAATTCTTCACACGGATCACTGCGCGAAAAACATTATAGCTTGGATGGATGGCATGTTGGATCACGGTGAAAAATTTTACGCGCAACATAAACGTTCTTTGTTCAGTTCACACATGTTGGATTTGAGCGAAGAGCCATTGCATGAAAATATCGAAATTTCTTGCGAATACTTCAAACGTATGACTGCAATGGGCGTTACTCTTGAAATAGAACTCGGTGTAACTGGCGGTGAAGAAGATGGTGTGGATAATTCTGGAGTAGATAGCAGCAAACTCTATACACAACCAGAGGAGGTGGCTTATGCGTACGAACATATGAGCAAAGTGAGCAATCGTTTCACCATAGCTGCAGCCTTCGGTAACGTACATGGTGTTTACAAACCAGGCAACGTAAAGTTAGAACCGAAAATCTTGCGCAATAGCCAGGAGTTCGTTCAACAAAAATTCAATACCAAAGCGCAGCCAATTCACTTTGTATTCCACGGTGGTAGCGGAAGTACGCGCGAAGAAATTCGTGAGGCGATCAGTTATGGCGCGATCAAAATGAACATTGACACGGATATGCAATGGGCGTTTTTGGAAGGCATTCGCAATTATATGACGGATAAGTCTGCTTACTTGCAGGATCAGATTGGAAATCCTGAAGGTGCCGACAAGCCGAACAAAAAATTCTATGACCCACGTGTTTGGTTGCGTGAAGGAGAAAAGACGTTTGTGAGCCGCTTGAAACTCGCATTCGAAGATTTGAATTGTATTGGTCGTAATGCCTAATTGAAAATCGCTATATGCATTTATATTAGACTTTACAAGAACAAAAGATATAATTGAGAGCCGTCCTTAGTGACGGCTCTCGGCGTTTATTGTGTGACTTGAATTTTGTCACTTAAGTGTAAGTATTGGCAGGCGAAAAAAATGCATGATTTTAATGTGTAGTATTTACACTTTCTTTATATTGCAGCCATAGCAGATCAACGCTGCGGAAGAACTGCGGCATTACCTCTTTGGAAATGGAAAAAAAGCGACTTAGTTTTTGGGAAATCTGGAACATGAGTTTCGGATTTATGGGTATACAATTCGGATGGGGCTTGCAAATGGCCAATATGAGTTCGATCTACGAAAATCTCGGAGCTAAGCCCGAAGATATTCCTGGATTGTGGTTGGCAGCACCGTTGACAGGTTTATTGGTACAACCCATTGTAGGATATATGAGCGACAGAACGTGGAGCCCTCGTTGGGGCCGCCGTCGACCATATTTTTTAGTAGGCGCTATCTTGAGTTCTATCTGTTTGCTTTTTATGCCCAATTCATCTGAATTATGGATGGCGGCTGGTTTATTGTGGATTTTGGACAGCAGTATCAACATAAGCATGGAACCGTTTCGTGCCTTTGTCGCCGATAAACTACCTGTAGAGCAACGCACCCTGGGTTTTTCAATGCAGAGTTTTTTCATCGGTGTCGGTGCCACAATAGCCAGCGCTTTACCATGGATATTTACCAACGTTTTTGAAGTCAATGACATTGCAGCTCCGAACCAAATAGCGGACAATGTTAAATGGAGTTTTTACCTTGGAGCTTTCGCGTTCCTTGGAGCTGTATTATACACTGTTTTCACTTCAAAGGAATATCCACCTTCTGAGGCTGAAATTGCTGAAAACAATAAGAAGCAGAAAGGAGGTTTTGAAGTTGGGTTAAATGAAATTCTTCATGCCATTACACATATGCCTCCGTTGATGAAGCGTCTGGCATTGGTGCAGTTCCTAACCTGGCCAGGATTGTTTCTAATGTGGTTTTATTACACACCTACTGTGGCTGCCGAAATTTACGGCGGAGCGCCCGGTAGCGAGGCGTACGCAGAAGGAAATGCGTTTGCCGGATTAACCTATTCATTCGAAAACGTGGTCACTTTTCTTTTTGCATTGACGCTACCAACCTGGGCTTCTCGATTGGGCAAAAAATGGACACACTTCATGTGCCTGGTCATTGGTGGATTGGGTCTACTTGGAATCAATATGGTGCATTCAGCCGATCAATCAACATTGTTGTTTATGATAATGGCGTGTGTCGGCATTGCTTGGAGCAGTATTCTATCCATGCCTTATTCTATGCTGGCCGATTGTTTGCCTGAAAACAAAATTGGTATTTACATGGGAATCTTCAACTTTTTCATTGTGTTGCCAGAAATTATCGCTTCGCTGTTTTTTGGTAAGGTCATGGAAGGCCCGTTGGATGGTTCTCGTATAGCCGCTGTTACGCTAGGTGGTGTATTGTTGATTCTTGCAGCATTAGTAACTTTAACCATTAATGATAGCTTGATCAAAAAATCCGAACAGACCATTTGATCCACGAATCAAAAAATTGACTTGAATAACTCGATAAGCGGTACTTTTGCACCACTTTTTGATCGGTTATGGATGCCCAATTTTTAGTAAAGTCTTCACTTCCATGCGAGCATGGCTCATTCGACGTATGGGCCTTTGGTTCTGAAATAGAACAAATGCCGCACGTTGTGATGACATCCAAAAATTTGGATTTGACGCAACCCATTAACATGCGCATTCACAGCGAATGCATGACGGGCGATGTATTTGGGTCAAAACGTTGCGATTGTGGCCAACAATTGCACAACGCTCTGTCGTATATCGAACAAAATTCCGGTGTTCTTATCTATTTGCGTCAGGAAGGCCGTGGTATCGGATTGGTCAATAAGTTGAAGGCTTATAATTTACAAGATCAGGGCATGGATACCATTGAAGCCAATGAAGCGCTAGGGTTTCAGCCAGACCAACGCCTTTATGATGATGCTATCGCCATTACTTTGGCCATGGGCATTTCACGTGTGCGTCTAATTTCCAATAACCCGCGGAAACTACAGGCCTTCGAACAAGCAGGCATTGAAGTTGTCGATCGTATTTATCTACCCACAGAGGTGTTCCCCGAAAACGATCACTATCTCAAGACCAAGATCAATCGTATGGGGCATCAATTCTCTTAAAATTGCTTCCAAATATCTGTTTTATGTTTCGCACATGTTCTATTTTAAGAAGACATGCCAATATGAAAGCATATAGCTGTGCGCTTTGCAACTGTCTCGGCTCAGCCGAGTGGTGAGGTATTCGGCGAATGGTGTGGGTTTTATTATAGCTCATATAAATGATTTAATTGGTCGAATTGCGAAAGATGTTTTTGTATGCATCCTGATTTGTCCTAACCTTTTCGACTGATACACGTATACAAGTCTGTTTTGTAGCTATCACCGAGGTGATAATTGCAGAATGAGGAGCATTCAAGCGCCTCTTGCCCTAAACTGAAAAACTCGTATCACCCTAATGAAAAAGCAAATTTTAGCTTTATTGGCGGCATTTTGTTATGTCTCAATGCCATTAATCGCAAGCTCATCATCTATCCTTACTTCTTCCGTTGAGATTGTCTATCTGGCTCCTGAATATGCAGCACAGTCAAATTATCTTGTTGAAGGCTGTCAAGAAGGACAAATTCATATTTCTCGGGGAAATGGCCCTGCAGGTGCTTTACATTTTCAATTGGCTTGTTCTGGTACTTCAACAGATCAGGTAGACTTTGACGGAATCATGACGTCCATGACAATGGCTGCTGGGCAAGATGAGTTAGTGATTCCAATCTCTGCACTAACGGATGATTTAGTTGAAGGCGAAGAGTCTCTAATTGTTTCGATTACTTCGACGGAATTGGCAGAAATGAACTGGTCGACAACTTTGGAATTGCGCGATGCAAATCCTCTCGCCGTGACTTATACACCTGTGGAAATATACTGTGATGAAAGTGCCTTGTTGCAATTGGATATTACGGGTGGTAGCGGTGCGCATACGGTAGAGTGGGCCAATCAGTCTACTGGTAATCCATTTCTTATCGAAAATCCCAATCCAGGTAATATGGCGTTCACCATCACTGATCTGTGTCCATCAATGGAAATCGCGACTGGTGCAGTGCTAATTTCTTTTATACCATATCCGCCAATTGTAGTGGAGGCGGGACCACCAATGACGGTGAATTGCACAGAAGACGTAGCAGTGACTGTGAGTCCCTCGGGCGGAAATGGTGAGTACAGTTACCAATGGTATGTCAATGGAAATCCAATGGCTTCCAACACGGATGAGTCTTTTTTGTGGACTGGACCGGTGACATCGGTTGTTTCTGTGGTTGTTACAGATGCGTGCAATAGCGCAGGAGTAGATGAATTTCAGATTACGCTTTTTAACCCGCCTCCTATGATCGAAGTTGGATCGAACGACGAAGGCAACTGTTTGGAGAATATTCAACGAACTGCTGTAGTTACAGGAGGTTTGGGACCTAGTGATGTCAATTGGTATTACAACGGAATATGGGTGAGTGAAGGAAATACTATCTCGCTTCCAATAGGCGAGGGAGGTGTGCTTTCAGCTCAAGCCGAGGACGGTTGCGGTTCAATAGGATTGGATGAATTAACAATTACGGAATTGGAAGTGCCAGTTCAATTGACGATGGCACCGATTTTTGGTTTATGTGGCGAAAGTGTTGATGCT
>JBDKJN010000437.1:0-2727 GCA_039796595.1 Bacteroidota bacterium | reverse complement strand
GTCAGACTGTCCTTGCAATTTATGTCGTAAATCTAAATGTAAGGTGTGTACGCCATTTGTAGAAGGCGCAACGATTTGAACAATGAAAGTTTCGGTTTCTTTTCCTTTTGGATAAGAATTAGGGAGAAGATTATTTGGCGCTATGTGCCATACTTGATCCCCCCAATGGTAGCCGATTTCGATATTGGCACCGTTCCATTCGGATGTTGAGGTGTTTTGAAGAATCAACGAAATGTTGTATTGCCCCTCGCTTGTTAAGACAAGTGGAGAACCAATCGGACTGCCAAAATTGTCATGCCACAGTAAATTCCATCGATCATCCGGCGCGACTTTGCCTCCATTGCCATCTAAAATATCTATCCCCGTATAGTAGTGGGCGAGGATTTGACGATAGTCGGTCCATTGTACTGACCATTTTGTGCTGTTATCTCCTCCAGCCGCGCATTGATTACCAAGCGACCAACGAATAGCACCCTTTTGACTCATGCCACCATAGCCGCCATTATTATTAATTGCTCCACATACCGTACTACTAATGGGATCCTGTACAACTTCAAGGTAATCTTTTGAAGGCTCGTCGCTTGTTTGAACAAGCCAATCTGAACCAAATTCTGCGTCTATAGATTCGCCGTTGCCGTTATAGGAAAGATATTGCCCATTAGTCGAAGTTATTGCATCAGATATTCTATTCTGAATTTCGACTGGGTTTTCAGGATTTAAATATTTTTCATAAGAGCCGGGGACAAATACTTGTTTGAATGTAGTGTTAGTAAAAGTATCAGCGCCAAACGCTCTCGGTTTCCAATCTGCAATAGAGCGCGCCGCAAGAGCCTGAGCCTGTAAAGCTGCAAGTGTAGGATAGTTTTCTGCTACATTCATTTCACGAGGGAGAACGTTTTTAAGATAGTAATTTTCAACATCTACTAATATAGGATTCACCCCTCCAGATGGGAATGTTACATAAGGACTATCTGGAGGGTATGTAAGATTGCTAAACGACTCCACACAACCTAAAGTGGTATCTTCATCAAGGCAGGGAAAGGTTGTTGGCTCTCCATCCACAGTAAATTGGTACATATAGACAAGCACTTTGTCGGGCAATCCACTTGCCTGAGGAGACTGATTGGAAAATAAATTGCCCATATCAGGCAAAACTTCCGCATTCACCCGTGTTTGTTGGAAGACAAACAAGACAAGAAAAAAAACTATGAAAAGGGTCTTTTTGTGTTTCATTATTGCCCGCCTGTTTGAACAGAAATCAAACACACCCGTGCAGTTTCTTCTAAAGTTCGACAATTCATTAATAGTTTTGAACCGTCTGGCGACCAAGCCAAACCCACTCCTACCTCAACAGGCTTAAATTTATAGGATGGAAAGATGTGGATGATTTCGCCAGAGATAAAATCACCAAGAAATAACATCCCGCTATAATCACTCTTACTTCCAACAAAAAACAGGTGACGATTATCTGGCGCCCAGGCAATATCTTTTAAAATATGCCTGCCTTCTATTTCTTGAGGCACTCCCAGCGTATAAAGATTTCCTGTTGCAGTGTCTAATACAACCAAATCTGATGCTTGAAGTGGTACACGCCCTTGCGCCCTGATGATTGCCAGATAGCGCCCATTAGGACTCCAGCGGGTTACCAAAGCCCATCCATCAAAATTTAAGTTACAAAGTGATCCAGTATCCGCATCTAAAATGTAGGTATATCCTAAATTGTCAGGAGCCCAGTTATACACAAATATTTGTGATGAGTTGGGACGCCACGCCATCTTGTAAATCACATTAACATCATCTGTATTCTTACGTTTGTAATCCTGTAATTTTCGGTCAAAGGAAACGGGAGGAAGCAGGTTTAATGAGGCATCTAATTTGATGAGTTTCTTGTCTGTGAGATATGCAATTTGACTGCCATCAGAATTGACGGTCACATAATACTGCGGCAGATGATCTGCAATTATTTGAGTCTCATCAGGGTTTCCATAACTAATTCTGATCTGACGGGTCTTATTGTCTTTGCCAAGAACATTTGGGGCTGGATATATTATTGCATTTAACGCTGAACTCCATGTAGGAGGGTCAACATCTCCAAAATCTCTGCGAGTTGCATATATTTGAGTTTCTTGGGTTTCAGGATTGAAAAGTTCAATTGTTTGCAGATAACCATCAACCCCATTAAATGATTGAATATTAGTTGGCATTATTAGAACATTTTGATTATCAGGTAGCCACTCAATAATGTCAGGGTCATACTCGCTAGTCAATACCACTTGCGGCTCGGAAAAAGTGTATTCCTCCGGCGTTGATTCTTCTGTCGTCGTCCCCGCCAGCGGGAAGGTGCAAGCAGGCGGCTGTTTCGGCTTTACCGCATTACTATCTTCTGGCGCATTCACCGCAACTGTCGGCGGAATGGGCGAAAATTCTGCTTGAGTTTCAGGTGTGTTCGCCCTTGAATTAATGGCAAAAAACAAGGGGATGATCAAAATCAACCCGATGACCAATAGCATCTCTAGTGTGCTTTTTGTTTTAATAGACGGTTTCATATTCGGCTCCCTTTTTGATTTTTGTTGGCGGGTTGTTTTTTATAATCATTCCCACCTGTTTGAAATCGTAATGTGACTATTCATAGTGTATCAAAAATTAAAAAAAATCAATGACAATTGTCACAAAAACAAAATGAAGAAATTGGTCATTCTACACAAGTCCTAAAAGACAGACGACCTC
>JBDKJN010000436.1:0-5019 GCA_039796595.1 Bacteroidota bacterium | reverse complement strand
TACCAGCCATTCCGAATACGCGCTTGCTGTCAATCTTTGCGGTAAGGTATGCGCAATAGGTCATTACGTCAAGTGGGTTTGAAACCACAACGATCTTCGCGTTTGGCGAATATTTGATTACGTTTTCTGTAACGGTCTTAACGATACCTGCGTTCGTCGCGATTAAGTCGTCGCGGCTCATCCCTGGCTTACGTGGCAAACCTGAAGTGATAACCACCACTTCTGAATCTGCAGTTTTTGAATAGTCATCTGTGCTTCCGATGGTACGCGTGTCGTACAAATTGATCGGGGCTGTTTGCCAGATATCAAGGGCTTTGCCTTCTGCAAAATTTGGCTTGATGTCAACCAATACCACTTCATTGGCAATCTCACGAGTGGCCAATACATCAGCACAGGTTGCACCTACGTTACCCGCGCCTACTACCGTTACTTTCATGCTTTGTCTTTGTTTATGTTTTGATGAAACCTTCAGGCGACCCGCCCAAATGGTTCGGCGAATGTACTACAAACTTTTGCCCTCAACCAAAACCTATGAACCGTTTCGGAGTCATATGTTGGAATTTTGCCACCTTGTAGTTTTGGCCTCATCTTTGAAATGCATCATGAAATGCTAGTTGTGCACAATTGACACTGGTGTTTGTCGTTCAAAACCCCATGACCGCTATTTTTGCTCATATGAAAAGTGTAGTATTTGCCCTCTATTTGATATGTTTTGGTTTCGTGGCTCTGGCGCAGAAACCGGGTACGATTTATCCTCCAGGCAAGGCGGGCATTGACTATAATCTCAAGAATGCCAAGGGTCAAAAAGAGGGGTTGTGGATACAGCAATGGGCTTCTACTCGGAACATGTTGTACAAAGGTCAATACAAAAATGGGTTGCCTACTGGCATTTGGGAGCGTTACCATGCCGACGGTGCTTTGATGGCCATACAGAACCACATCAAGGACACCACTGAGGTTCATACCAAAACATTTTATCCCGACGGGACGACATTGTTGAGTGAAGGAACATATATTTTACGGAAAAAAGATGGTGAATGGAAGTTTTACAACAAAGACGGTGTTTTGAGTTCGAACGAAAACTACAGCCGCGATCTGCTCAACGGTAGCGCGATGTATTACTATCCGAATGGAAAATTGTACAAAAAGGAGAATTATGTTCAAGGTATAAAAGAAGGTCCTTTTGAGGAGTACTTTGACAATGGTAAAAAACGCACGCAGACGGCTTATTTAAAGGATGCTTTCCATGGGGCTTTTACCCAGTGGTTTCCGAACGGTGTCAAAGACTGTGAAGGGAAGTATGAAGGCGGTAAACAACATGGACAATGGATGTATTTTAATGAGTCAGGATCCCCTAAAGTGACGGTCTTATTCAACCTTGGCACTGAAACCAAACGCCGTTATGAGAACGGAACATTCAAAGAATACTACGACAGTGGTTTACCAAAAAGTGAATTCAACTATACCAACGGAAAACTCGATGGGCCATTCATTGAATGGTATGACAAAGGCGAGTATGTGCGCAAACCAGCAACAGATCCAGCTATGGCAAAAGAGGGGTATATGATTCAAACACTGGAAGGTCAAGTGGTATTGCGACAAGGGGATTATGTCGATGGTAAGCTGGAAGGAGAGGTCTTGTATTACAAAGAAAATGGAACTTTTGATCGTCGTGAAGTCTATGAAGCGGGCGTGCTCAAGTCTAAGTAAGCATAGAGATGTCTTTTTTTGAGGGTTAAACTGCAATCATTCAATGTTTTGTAGTATATTAGCGCTACCTAATGCTTTAATGACGGACACTGTGAATACCTCTCGGTTCTTTTTATTATCCCTTGTCATCGCCTTTTTCGGCTCTTGTAAAAAGGAAGATCCTTCAGCTATTGACTTTGGCTATGAGTATTTTCCCAACAAAGTTGGTGCGTACGTAATTTATGCAGTGGATAGTACTGTTCACAACGGAACAACAACAACGTTCAATTATCAAATGAAGGAGTTGTATGCCGAGGAATTCGTTGACGAAATCGGCGAGCCAGCTGTGAGAGTAGAGTGTTATGTGCGTAATTTCAATACACAGCCATGGATTTTGCGCAGTGTTTGCGTCCAAAAACGAGGCGGGACCAATGCGGAGCGGGTGCTCGATAATCAACGTGTAATCGTTCTGGAGTTTCCTGTCAAAGAAGGAGGTACGTGGAATGGCAACGCTTACAACAACGAAGGTGCTGTGAATTTTAAGTACCTAAATGTCGGCAAACCTGTAGATATAGGAATTCAAGAGTTTTCAAATGCAGTCACGGTTCAGCAGGAAAATGTCACGAACTTAGTCGACCAGCGCGTAAGCCGTGAAATCTATGCAAAAGGTGTGGGTAATATCTATCGCTATCACAAGCGCCTCAACACCCAAAACAATCTGACTACCGGATACGAAGTAGAGTATGCGGCCATCGCTTACGGGATGGAATAGAATGGATAAATGAACATTTTTCCATTCCATTGATTTGATTATTAGTCGCTTTTTTTTAATGGAGATATGATAGCAATCTTGCGAGGAGGGTTTTGTTTTTTATTATTTATTCTACCAATGGTCTATGCAGCCCAGGTAGCTCCGCGGATGTATGCTATTGTTTTCAAAGACAAACATCTTTCTCCATATTCCCTTGATGCTCCACAGGCGTATTTATCCGAGCGGGCTATAGAGCGCCGACAACGCCAGGCTATCACTATTGATTCATTGGATTTACCAGTGAATGAGAACTATCTTGAGGCCATCGGACAATTCGGATCCACTACGATCAAGTACACCTCTCGTTGGATGAATGCTGCTGTAGTTTTTGTTTTGGATACTACAGTTATCGATTCAATCCGACAATTGCCTATGATTTTGGATATGCGCAAACTGCCATTAGCAGCGGATCTTGCGACCATCAGTAAAGATGAAGTAGGGCCTTCTGATAGGTCGGAATTATCAGGTATGAATGTGGACGAAGTAGAGGACTTTTACGGTGATTCATACCATCAGATTGCCATGATGCGAGGCCAGTTATTGCATGCAATGGGATATACGGGGCAAAATATGCAAATCGCGGTTTTGGATTCCGGATGGGAAAAAGCCGATGTATTGTCTGTCTTTGACCGCTTGCGCAACGAAGGTCGACTAATGGGCACACGTGATTTTGTATTCGAGCAGAATGATCCAGTCTATCATACAAGTTCGCATGGCACGGCTGTTTGGAGTATCATGGGTGGGTTTACTCAAGGTGAGTTGGTTGGCTCGGCTTATGGCGCTTCTTATTATTTGATAAGAACAGAGAATCCGGGATCCGAGCATATTGCGGAGGAATGGAATTGGGTAGCCGGCGCTGAGTATGCAGATTCGATGGGCGTTGACGTGATCAATTCATCCTTAGGGTACAGTCAATTTGATTGGTCACAACAAGATCATACCTACAGTGACATGGATGGGCAAACAACCATTGCATCGCGTGGTGCTGATATAGCCGCATCACGCGGCATTTTGGTGGTCAACAGTGCAGGAAATAGCGGCGACGATCCATGGCGGTATATCACTGCTCCCAGTGATGCTGACAGTGTACTTGCCATAGGAGCCACATGGCCAGACGGAGCGGTGGCTTGGTTCAGTAGCCGTGGACCATCTGCGGACGGTGACGTAAAACCCAATGTTTCAGCCCAAGGAGTAGGTGTTGTATTTGCTGCTACGGATAGCACATTTCGAAGCGGCAACGGTACATCCTTCAGCGCCCCATTGATTTCCGGCTTAGCCGCTTGTTTGTGGCAAGCCTTTCCGACGGCTACCAATATGCAAATTCTGCGAGCAATCGAACATTCCTCGCATTTGTATCGCACGCCCAACGATGATTTGGGTTATGGAATACCGGATTTTTGGCGTGCCTACGAAATACTTTCAGGGATTAGTGGCGATGCCAGTGGGTTGGATGCCACATTATGGCCAAATCCCAGCAGTGGACAATGCACCATAGAATGCAACAACTGGGATGCTGCACATATAGAATGGCAAGTGTTGGATGCAGTAGGACGGTTGGTCGTTTCGGATAAGGAAACTTTGGCTCAAAGCGGCCAGGCGATAATCCGACTAAAGCTGGATGAAGTTCAGGATGGCGTTTATTTTGTCCATCTAATGTCGGGTGATCGACATTCGGTTTTGCCGTGGTGTATATCCAATTCGCAATAAAGTAGAACAGCTTTGATATAAACTATTGTTTCAGACCAATGTTGATCTTTGGTTTCAAATCGGGCATTGAACAATTCTCAAACGCATTAGTTTTGCTTTCTCATAAATCATCGAATGATAACAGTAATTTCCGCTACCAATCGCCCCAACAGTATGTCCCTTGTGGTTGCCAAAGCGTACATGCAAGAATTGGCTTTGTTATCTGCGGAGTGTCAGCTGTTTGATTTGCAAATCCTATCGAGTGATTTTGCTGGACCGGCATTGTATGATACGCTCACAGAAAGTATGCGCAATGCCATTGATGTATTTATTGAAAAAAGTGAGAAGATCGTATTCGTTGTGCCGGAATATCAAGGCAGTTTTCCGGGTGTTTTAAAAGCTTTTTTAGACGGTGTTCCACCGCATTTAATGAAAAATAAAAAAACCGCAATCATTGGAGTTTCGGATGGGCGTGCAGGCAATTTGCGCGGCCAGGATCATCTCACGGGAGTCTTGCACTACCTCAAAGCTCATGTTCATTACAGCAAACCAAAGATGAGTTTGATCAATGACGTCATTGGCAAGGATGGGAAATGGCTCAATGCTTTTATGCATAAAATGATACAAGAGCATGCTGCAGATATCGTTCTGTTCTAACATTTATGCCGCAAACAAGGTTGTAAGTGATTATGGAGTGACATTTGTCTTTGCAGTTTCTACAAGTCGCGTGTTTGATCTATTGGATGTATATTTGTTGGTACAATAACTGCGAAACCACACAATACATTCAGTGTGTGACGTTGGTAACGCATGTTTACATCAATGAAAATAGA
>JBDKJN010000435.1:0-4407 GCA_039796595.1 Bacteroidota bacterium | reverse complement strand
GGCGGTGATGGACTTTGGGAGAATCATCGCATTGAGGATGTCGCTACTCCTGAAGCCTGGGAACGCGATGCTGCTTTGGTGCAGAGGTTTTATAACGAACGCCGAAAGGGAGTGCTCGCTGCAGAGCCCAATAATGGTCATCGCATATTAGCTCGTCTTCAAGATTATTTTGATGTAACCATCGTCACACAAAACATCGACGATTTACATGAACGAGCAGGTAGCAGACATGTCGTGCATCTGCATGGCGAAATCATAAAATCACGAAGTACCAGGAACCCCATGTCGGTGTATCCAATCGAAGGCTGGGAAATCAAGATGACCGATCGTTGTGAATTGGGTAGTCCACTTCGTCCACATATTGTTTGGTTTGGTGAGGCAGTTCCGATGTTGGAGCATGCTGCTGATTGGTGCGCTCAGGCAGATGTATTTGTTGTGGTAGGTACTTCGCTCCAGGTTTATCCCGCTGCCGGCTTGATTCACGATGTACCGCATTGGGCCAAATGTTATATCGTCGACCCAAATATTCCGCAATCGGGTGGTTTACATCGTTTCGACCCGATTATCAAAGGCGCTTCTGAGGGCTTATTGGAACTGGCCAAGACGTTAGTGCCTGAGTTTCAATTGTAACGATGAGTACGAAACGTGTTTTTTTGGTTGCGAACAAAAAATCACTTAGGTTTGACCTGTGCACTTCTTTCGACGTGCTCATAAAATAGACTATAGCATCTTTAACTAAACCAAAATTTATGTCGCTAGATACATCTACGGTGAACAGCTCATCAAAACACCCTGCAGGATTATGGGTCCTATTTGGAACTGAAATGTGGGAACGCTTCAATTTTTATGGCATGCGAGCCATTCTCACTCTGTTCATGGTGAATTCCCTATTGATGAAGGAGGAAGAAGCTTCTTTGATTTATGGTGGCTTTTTGGGATTGTGTTACCTCACCCCAATGTTGGGTGGTTTTATTTCGGATAGGTATTTAGGTAACAGGAATTGCATTTTGTTGGGTGGAACAATGATGGCAGCGGGGCAGATGTTATTGTTTTTCAGTGCTAGTGTGTTCTCGAGCAATTTACCGTTGGCCAAACAATTGATGTGGACGGCATTAGGGATTATCATTTTTGGAAATGGCTTTTTCAAGCCCAATATTTCCAGTATGGTCGGAAGTCTTTATCCTAAAGAAGAAAAGTCGAAGTTGGATACCGCATTTACCATTTTTTATATGGGGATTAATATTGGTGCCTTCTTGGGACAATTCTTTTGTCCATTGTTAGGTGACGTTAAGGTGGATGGTGTTCGTGACATCTTCGCCTTCAAATGGGGATTCTTGGCTGCTTCGATAGCAATGATTATTGGAACGATCGTATTTTTATTTCTAAAGAACAAATACGTTGTAACACCTAATGGCACTGCCATTGGGGGGTTACCATCCAAAAGTTTGGACTCTGATTTTGAAGTAGGCGAGGCCCAAAAGGCTGAATTCTCTATCATGTCTTTAGTTATTGCTGTCTTTGCTTTTGTCGGGTTGTTTTATATGTTCCAATTTTTCTTGGATGGGAAAAATGTGGTTAAATCGGTTATCTATCCTGTAATCTATGCCAGCGGTATCACTTTGGCGGGTTTAATTATTTCGGATAAGAGTTTGACAAAAGTTGAACGGGATCGAATCCTTGTTATATATATCGTTTCATTCTTTATCATTTTCTTTTGGGCTGCCTTTGAACAAGCAGGGTCTTCGTTGACGTTTATTGCGGATAATCAGACCGATAGAAATTTCTTTGGATGGGACATGCCAGCTTCGATGGTACAAATATTCAATGGGATTTTTGTAGTGATTTTGGCTTTGCCATTTAGTTTGCTTTGGGATAAATTACGTGAACAAGGACGTGAGCCTCTTTCTCCGGTAAAGCAAGCTATTGGTCTCGCGATGATCGCATTGAGTTACTTTATCATAGCATACAATGTTAAGGACTTAGGCAATACTGGCTTGTTGGCCATTGGTTGGTTGATCTTGTTGTATTTTATTCAGACAGTGGGTGAGTTATGTCTTTCACCCATCGGTCTTTCATTGGTTGGTAAACTGTCTCCAAAGCGTTTTGCATCTTTGTTATATGGTGTATTCTTCATTTCTAACGCGGCTGGATACGCTTTATCTGGCACACTAGGCTCAATACTACCTGCCACGGGTGATAAATTCCAAAAGGCGGAAAGTTTAGGTATCGATTTGCAGGCCATTCTGGATAAAAAAGTAGTTCCGACAGCAGAACAACTTCAACTGCTCGAGTCAAATCAAATCAGCGCTGCTAATCCTTCTTTTGCAGGTTTCGAAATCCATAATTTATTTGAGTTCTTTATGGTATTTGTGGTGTTGTGTGGAATAGCTGCTTTGGTATTATTTGCCATTTCACCTCTTTTTAAAAAAATGATTCACGGCATTCGATAGTCATTTTGTGAATGCTTTTGAATAAAAAAGGCTTGTCAATGCACGTTGGCAAGCCTTTTTCATTTACTTTCACGCAAATCTTTTTTGAAACCCATGAACCCAAAACAACCGATTGATGCGGCTGCCTCGAGCATCGCGGATATTCAGAATTTTAAGGGCAAGTATCCCAAACAAATTTGGCCGCTCTTTTTCAGTGAAATGTGGGAGCGTTTCTGCTTCTATGGCATGCGTGGTATGCTTGTTTTTTTCATGATCAATCACTTGAGCATGGAAGAGGCGCAGGCCAATTTGCAATACGGTGCTACCCAGGCCTTTGTTTATGCCTTTACCTTCATCGGTGGTTTGTTTGCAGATAAATTGCTGGGATACCGTAAATCCTTGTTTTGGGGCGGTATACTCATGATCTTCGGTAGCGTAATTCTAGCTATTGATCCAAATGCGTATTTCTTCTATGGAATTTCTTTCACCATCATCGGTACAGGATTCTTTAAACCCAACATCTCTACTATGGTGGGTGCTCTTTATAAAGACGGGGATGAGCGAACTGATGCTGGATTTTCGCTCTTTTATGCAGGTATCAATTTAGGTGCTCTAATTGGTGGTTATGTCTGTATCGCTGTTGGTAAGGGCACTATGCTCCAAAGTATAATTCCCCAGCAATACAGTTGGAATTTCGCATTCGGCTTTGCGGCGGTCGTGATGGTCATTAGTTTAATTACCTTCATTTTTACACAACGTCAAATGGGCCCTATCGGTCTATCTCCTTTATTGCATCTTGACGCGAGTAAACGCCGGAATTTGGAAATAGCTACATATGTCGGCTCATTGCTTGTGATTCCCGGAATTATGACTTTGGTAAGCGTGCCTCAATACACAGACTTGTTTATGTTCATCATTGGTCCTGCTACATTGTTGTATCTCATCTACGAGATGAGCCAACTCGATGCTGTGACAAATAAACGCTTGCTGGCTGCCATGGTTTTTATCGTATTCAGTATCTTCTTTTGGGCATTCTTCGAACAAAGCGGTGGTTCACTTAGCATTTTTGCAGCGGACCATTTGTCCAATCAAGTGGTTGGTTTTAATCTCGATTCGAATGGCGTAAACAACTCAGCCAATTCGTTTTTTGTCATTCTACTTGCTGCACCGCTAGGCTTGGTTTGGATTTGGATGAGCAATCGTAAATCAGAGCCCAATACATTGATAAAATTCGGTCTTGGTTTTATCGCCCTTGCCGCGGGATTCTATCTTTTTTCTTACAATCGAATGTTCAGCAATGCCGACGGAGTAACCTCACTCGATGTATTTACATTGGCTTGGTTGATGATTACCATTGGTGAATTGTGTCTTTCGCCAATTGGTATGTCGGTTATGACAAAACTGGCTCCAGCTAAATTGCAAGCGGTTATGATGGGCATGTGGTTCTTAGCCAGTGCTTACGGACAGTACTTTGCAGGTATCCTTGGTGCCAACATAGCCGAAGCATCTGATGATGCCTCTCCATTGCAAAAACTCAATATCTACTGTGATGGTTATGCGCAATTGGGTTTGTATGCGCTGATTTGCGGAGGTGTGCTCATTGCTATTTCTCCTTTCGTTCGCAAACTAATGGCGGGTGTCAAATAAATAATACGATTTAATTTTTTCGAAGTATGATGAAAAATCACCCAAAAGGGCTTCCGTATCTTTTCTTTTCCGAAATGTGGGAACGTTTTGGATACTATCTCATGATTGGTATTCTTACGCTGTACATGATTGACACCGAAAAGGGCGGACTAGGCATGAGTGATGCCAAGGCGCAAGACATTTTTGGAACATTCATCGCTCTTGTGTTTTTGACTCCCTATATCGGCGGTCTTTTGGCAGATCGTGTTTTGGGATTACGAACTGCCATTACCATAGGTGGTGTATTGATGGGAGTGGGCTACTTGATCATGTTTTTCAAAGGAGAAACAGC
>JBDKJN010000434.1:0-3549 GCA_039796595.1 Bacteroidota bacterium | reverse complement strand
CCATGGGGGCATTCATCGATATCGGAACAGCCAGAGACATTCTTTTGCCGAATAAAGAAATGAAGGAACCACTCGAAGCTGGATTCACTATTCTCGCGGGCTTATTGGAAGATCCTGTTGGTGCACGACTATACTTGACACAAAAGATTAATCCATTTTTCCCCAATACGGACATTCCATTTGAACGCGGAGATGAAGTTGAACTCTTGATTGGTGAGAAAATTGAAGTTGGGCGTCGAGCTTTGGTGAATCGCAAATACATCGCTGCTCTATTCCGCGCGGAGATGACGTTTAATGTAAAACTTGGAGACAGGGTTAAAGGATATATCCGCAAAATCGAAGGCAAAAGCATTTTGGTAAGCATGCAACGCGAGGGTATGTTATTGCTTGAAGATGCCCAGAAAAAAATTCTCGGGTATCTAGAAGCCAACAATGGCTATGTGCGCCTCAATGACGATACGGATCCAGAAGAAGTGAAGCGTCGTCTGCATATGTCGAAAAAAACCTTCAAACGAGCAGCAGGAATGCTCTATCGCGATGGTAAGGTCATATTGACCAAATTTGGTATTAAAATCAATACATCCGGCGAATTGCCATCGGCTGAGGAATTGGCAAAATGGGCTCCCAAAGAGGAAAAAATTGAACGCGAAATGCCAGCCAATCGCGCTCCTTATCGCGGATCACGTCCACCTCGCCGTGACGATCAACAAAGAACCTCACCGCGTCGAGATGATCAGCAAGGTCCAAGACATCCGCGTCGATCAGATAAGCCGCACCACTCTAGCGGCACCTCTACGTACAAACGCCCAAATGACAACGCCCAGCGCAAAACGTATCGCGAAAGACCTAGTAACCCACCTCAAGAGCCATTCTCTGACCGTGAGAAAAAAGTCCTGAAAGAACTCAAGGGTCCTACGACAAAAAAACCGCGTCAGGACTAATCATTGACCTGAATAGTATGTTGTCGCGTTTGAGCCATACATATCGACACTTGCAATCCGTTTTTCGAATGCGTAGTGGTGCTTTAGCACGCACCTTGCAAACGAGTGAACATCGCGCTATGTTGATGTTCCATTCTATTTTGCCCAAACACGATTCACAGCTTCATCTTCGAAATTCCACGATCGAGGAGCTTCGAACGATCATTCGATTTTTGCAAAAAACAGGGGCTTTTGTGTCGGTTAAACAATATATTGACGAACCAGAACCCCATCAATATGCCATCACATTTGATGACGGCCTCTACAACAATTTGCGCTATGCTGCACCTGTGCTTGGTGAATTGAATATTCCTGCCTCCTATTACATCAACACGCCTTGGATTCATGGAGAATCCACAATTTGGACCGAAGAACTGTCTTTTTGGACGAAACATCATAACAAGCCATTGCGGATAGGAAAAAGCCAATACCATAAGCAAGCACATAACCGTTGGTTGAATATCGAAACAGGTCAAACCCTGATGAGCGATTTATTGTTGCTGAAAAAAGAAGATGCCGCATCGCGCTTAGAGGAAATTCGAAAACAAACAGGAAGTGTCGATTTGCCCATAGAATTTCGAAATTTAAAAGGCGAGGAAATTCGCTTATTGTCAGAAATTCCTTTCACAACAATAGGTAGCCATGGTATCGATCATCATGCGATGACACTTCTTTCTGAAGATTCATTGAAAGACACATTAGTGACAAGTAAAAAGTATCTCCAGGAGTGCACAGCAACAGCAATTGACGAAATTGCATTTCCCTTTGGAATGTTCAATGAAGCTGTGTACGTCGCCTCTTCTCTAGCAGGTTATGAATATATGATTGGAGTTGAAAAAAACGAAAGATTCAGTGACGTCGCCCATCGCTTTGGTTTTTATAACCACCTGTCGTTGCCTCAGCAACTGGGCGCCTTATCATCTTATCAATGAGACGATTCCTGTGAACTCATGCACTTCGCCGGCCAAGTCCTGAGCGGTTATTCTATATTGATATACACCGTTTGGGGCAAAATGCTCAGAATCATTGACCGCTTGCCCGGTCCAAGGTTTTTTCGAATCTGTACTCGCGTAGCAAAGTACTCCCCAACGATTGAAGATTTCTAATTTATACGCCTCCACCCCTATCATTTCAGGTGCCCAAACATCATTGACACCATCACCGTCAGGAGTAAATGCATTGGGCGCAAAAAATAGGAATCCTTCGACCAATATGGTGCCACTCACACTTGTACCACATCCCCATTCGTTGACGGCATATTGCGTAATCGTTTGAATTCCTGATTGAGAAAATGAATGGACACCGTCACATGATTCCATCGTCGAACCATCACTCATTACATACAAACATTCGGTGGCATCAGGGCTCGTGCTTTGGATCACAACATTGGGATTCAGAATACTTACAATGGTTGGGTTAGCTGTAAATGAAGCTGTTGCCGCAGGATGAATCGTAACGACATTAGGCAAAGTGAATTCTTCAGATTGTTCACAACCAAAAAGTGTATACGCCTCCAATTGTATGGTATATGTGCCCGCTTCCATATAAGCATGTGTTAACGCAGGAGCATAACTCACATCGCCATCACCTAAATCCCAGATGTAATAAACAGGCACTTCACTTGCACTCACTACTTGTAAGTTTATCGATTCTCCTGGACATCCCTCCGAAGGTTCAAAGATGACTTCGTTGTGAAACTCTTCTACGACCCAAACACTGTCTGTATAGGTTTCCAAACAACCGTTTTCGGCAATGGTCAAACTAACTTCCCATGTACCAGGTTCCAAAAAATGCGTTCCAAAAACCTGGATATTATTGCTGGAGGGCATATTGCTATTTTCAAAACTCCACGTATAATCTGCTTCATTTGTGCTAGCTCCTTGTGCAACCCAGTCAAAGTTATTGGTCATAAAACACTGTGGGCCAGGTTCATCAAAAAACGGTTCCAATTCACCATGAATTTCAATCGTTATGCTCGCAGAATCCGGACACGTAAACGGTGCAGTGGTCAATAACGAAATGACATACACACCCGTGTCTGGGAAGGTAAACGTGGGTTCTTCGAAAATGGAAACATCACCTATACCGATGGTTCCAAAATTCCAATAATAATTTGTAGCATTGACCGAGTTATTGACGAAAGAATAATCATATCCATCGCAAAACGTTGTCTGTGGTCCGATGGCGGCGATGGGATCCGGTGGATTATCAATCACCTCCTCATCACTGTCAACACAGCCATTGTCCGTAACAACAAGGCCGATGGTATTGCTCCCAAGTTCAGGATTTAATTGCACCATTCCGGGCTGAGCGGCCGAGCTAAACTGCGGAACACTCCCCGCACCAAAATCCCAGGCATAATTGGCACTGGTACTTGCATTTGCCGTTGATCCAAATTGATATACATCCTGATCATTGACACATTCATAGGTTCCAACAATGATCTGAGGAAAAATAGCCGTTGGAATATTAACTGTCGTGTAGGCCGTATCAGCGCAAAACCAACCAGGATTAGCAATTAAACTAACCGTATAAAGGCCGGCCTCTTCATATGCAAAAGTTGGTTCCG
>JBDKJN010000433.1:0-3074 GCA_039796595.1 Bacteroidota bacterium | reverse complement strand
ATTTGTTTCGCATGTGAGCCTGGAAGCACACGCAGTGCCCCATTGTGTTCGTTTGTATCGTCGAGATGAATGCGGATGGTAAAAATATTTTCAAGAACCGAGATTGGCGGTTGAACGGCGTACTGGTTATGTTTGGAAGTCCACGGGCCATAGTTTTCGAGTACGATTTTTTTGTCAACCGAAATAGTCAAGTCTTGATGATAGGCCACATACCAGTTCGACGTTTCTGGTTTGTCGAAGTAAATGCTTTTCACAACAAAGTACCCTTGGCCAAACACATCATTGATGAGCTTCTTAAGACGGTCGTTGAAAACAAGTGGTACAATGGATGGAATTTCTTTTAAGCATTGCCTAATGGCGAAAAGATCTGTAGATTTTCGAAAGGTCGCTTTGTTTTGATCCGCTTGCTCTAAAGCCTCGATCATGGCATCAACTTCATCCGTGTTATATAACTCATTTAAGATCGTAAATCCATGTTGTAGGATTTCGTTGCGTTGATGTTCAATGGTTATATTCACAAAGAGAAGAAGATTGGTTTATTGTGTATTGGTTGATAGTTTGTCAATAGTATAAAGTTAAGTATTTTACGATGACTGAACCTTTGCTTGACGTGGCTAGAGGTTTGCTTGGGATAGTAGCGAAAAGGTTAGTCGAGTTGATTTTCTTCTTGCTGCTGATTTTCTTTGGAAATTTCTTCTGATGTATAATTCGGAGGCCCTGTATACACAACAACGGATTCGCCTACGAAGTCATGTAGTGCTCTGCCTTTATCGTTTGAGGAAACAAAAAGCAATGATAGCCAACCCAATAAGGCCTTCGCCAAATAGCGAAAAAAGGCATAAAATAAATTTATGTTCTTTGTCTCGTCGGATTCTTTTTTGACGCGTATTCCGACCAACATATGGCCAATGGTACCACCCAAGAAGCTGGTGCAGAGGGGATCATATAGAAAGAATATGAAAAGAAAAGCCGAAATGCGATAGATGTCGTCAACTGTCTCTAACAGAGGGAAAATGTGGGATGTACAACACATCAACACAATCATGATTATACCATCAAAAGTTATTGCTTTTACTCTTTCACTAACGCCTGGATATATTCGTTTTGGCATATAAATAAATGATATGTTGCGTTTTGATTCACTTATGGCAGATACAATCAAAGCATAATGTGAGTTTCGATTCCCCATGGCATTATTGTCCCTGTCCTTTGGAATAAAAGTAAATGTAGTGGAGTCTTGGCTGAAAGGCGAAACTATTATTTTATCAGTGTGGCAGAAATGGGTGCTCGAGTTTCGAATATCCGAAGCTTGAGTTCATTGATAAAATGAAGAATTAGAATGACTCCGCAACCACAAAATAAAAGTAACCGCCATTTTTGCCGTACCCATAGTCGAGACGAACATTCAAACGTTCTGCTGGATTGATTATGAAACGCAATCCACCGCCAACGGAATATTTCAAGAGATTGAATTGTAGGTTGGAGTTAGGGCCGAAAACATCGCCAACACCAGCAAAAGTGACACCACCAAATCGCCAGAACAAGGGGAAGCGATATTCCAATTGTGTGGCCATAAAATGATTGTCGCGATAGAGATTTTTTGGATAACCGCGTAGAATGTCGTCGTTACCAAGCGTAGAAAGATCAAGGAATGGCACATCTCCAAAGGTGAAACGTGCCTTGGTTTGCAACGCAAGAATATGTTTCTTTTTTAGTTGCCAATAATGCTGATAGGTTGCATTCAAATTGGTGAATCCAAAAGTGCTGCCCAATGGTCGGAGGAAGAAGTAGGTAGAGATTTCTGCAAATTTCCCTTGGTGTGCATTGAGTATATTATCTCGTGTATCGAGCAAACCTACCATTCCTAATGCGGAACCCACGGCGCCTTTAGCACCTGTTATACTTCCATCTGCGAGCTGGCCACCAGGGGTATGTTTAAAACCATATTCAAATTCCAAAGCATAGTCGAAACCAACAAACAGGCCGGGTTGAATTTTTTTCAGTTGCAATGATTTTATTTGAAGGAGATCGTAGCTGTATTTTTCTTCCTCTTTTTTGGAGACGTTGTTTCCCAAGCCATAGAATCGATCGGGAAACTCTCTAAAACGGATATCACCTTTTAGAAGGTAATTTTCATTGCGTGTAAAAACATTCCATGTCGCCCAGAGATCGACTTGCTTATTTTGTGTATAATCCCCCAAAAACTGCACATACGACATGCGTGTTTTGTCTTCGGTATTGGCTTTTGGTCGTATTTTGAAGTAATACACTCCCGCTGCACCTGCTGCCCAACGTGTGTCAGGAGTAAAATAGAGGAGGGGCAATAAAAAGAATCCGCTCTTATCTACCGCCACGGTATCACTCAAAGGAGATATGCCCATGAATTTTTTGGGCTTGTTATGGGTGGTGTCTGATTGTGCAAGAATTTGAATGGATCCCGCTATGACGAGGGAAACAGCACAAAGTATGCGAGTTATAAAAAATTCCTTCGACCTCATAAAACATTTCTTCAAGTGTAAAGATATGGTTGAGTTGGTAGGAAAAGCAATTTAACAAGAAACCTTTTAACCTTGAACATCGATAGTTGTTGCGGTATGGATATTAGACCAACATTTAGTTTACAGATATGGCCACGAAAGACGATACGTTGCAAATATTGAGTTTAAAGCTTAGATGGATGAATAATCAGGCTCCTCCCCATGGGTTGTTTCCATTCGGAGTTGCGATTTTTCGATGGCCCAACAACGCTAAGGATGAAATGAGGAGAAAGGCGGAGCAAGCGTTTAACGAAATTCGATTTATCTTAGAAGAAAATTAATGGCATGCTTACGCAGGTCTGAATCTTTTTACAAGGCATTGAAATGTATTCGTTGTTGAAGTTCATATTTATTTCGCTCTGTACCTGCTATGCTCATGGAACTCTTGCGCAATACAACAATTTTAATGTTCACACCGCGCCATTCGCCTTGTTAGACGTGTATAGCGGGTCCTGTCTAAAGGTTGGCCTCGAGTTTCGAGTTTTCGGCAACAATAGCATGACTCTTGAAGGTGGTAGTTATCTTAGAAATTGGAAC
>JBDKJN010000432.1:0-5333 GCA_039796595.1 Bacteroidota bacterium | reverse complement strand
ATATTTCCGGCATCCTTCTCTTTGGCCCAGCTAAGGATAGTATTTATGCTCTCTTCTTTGGCATTGTCGATGAAGCCGCAGGTGTTGATAATGACGATTTCAGCATCCTCATCTTGTGACTCGTGGGCAACGTTGAATTGATTGGCTTTTAACTGCGCCATCATCACTTCACTATCGAAGATGTTTTTGGCGCAACCTAGGGTTACCACATTGACTTTGTTCTTTTGAAGTGTTTTGGTTTTCATTGCGATGCAAAGGAACTCCACAAAAGTGGATTAACCGCCAAAATCAATGAGTTTCTCATATAAAAGATGAATTTGCAGCAGTGGAGAAGCCTCCTAGGTGTACGTTGTACACATTTTTGGTAACAGGCAAAGAGTTTCATATAGAAAGTCTTAAAAGTGAAAATGAAACCATTTTGAAAGATACTAGTACAAATGTCTGATCTATTCGATTTTGACCAAGCTAAAACGTCGTTTAGATCTAATAATTCTAACTAAACCCTATGACCATGAATCCTTCCATTCTAGGTTACGACGGACGACTCAGTAGTGAGGTCCGTGTGCAACTAACTGATTTGCTGGCAGCTATTGCTTTGGCAAATCTTGGTAAAAGAACAGATTTAAGAAAACTTTGCAGCATTGCCATCGAATTGTTGGACAATGCACAGCGCCATTGTACCGGCGACAACATTCATTTTTCCTGGCGAATAGATGGAAACGTTGTGGTTGTATCGGTGCAAAATCGAGCCAAGGGACATGACGCCCAACGCTTGAAGTCTCAAGTGGAGAGTGTTTTAGCGATGTCCGCTGAGGAAATCACAGAAGCATTTAAGGCACAAATGATGAACCCTGAGTTCGGGGAGAATGGAGGAGCGGGATTGGGAATTCTTCAAATTGTCAAAAAGGGCGGTAAAGACTATGAAGTCGAATTGGTACCAACAGGTGTCCACAACGAATTCATCTGCAAGAGCAACGTAAAAACAACATTAGTAGCTTAAAAAATGATTATGAATCAATTGTCCATCACGGAGACCCGCAATTCACCAGCGGTATCTTTTGACGGCCATTCATTCGTGATCAAGGGGGTATCGACCATGGTGAATGCCATGGAATTTTACTCCACTTTATTCGCCGTAATTGATGAATGTGCCCATGAAATGCCGCGTGAAATGCAGATTAAGATCAACCTCTGTTATTTCAACTCGTCCTCTAACAAGTGTCTTTATTTGTTTCTCGAAAGAGTAAAACGAATGATTGACAAAGGTTTTAGCATCAGTGTAACCTGGTGTATTGAGGACGAAGATGAATTTATGCGAGAGGGCGGTCAAACGATTGAGGAATTGTTGGGGATGCAATTTTACTACGAACAAGTTCCATATAATTCTGAACGATTATTTTGAGCTGAGTTGTTTTTGAAAATCAAACAACCTTGAAAGCATAAAAATATAAGCAAGGAAAAGCCGGTTTAAACCGGCTTTTCGTTTTTTTAATCCCCAGAAGTTAAAAATGCTATCAGTCTTTCTTATCTGTTTTGAAAAGGCTATCGACAAATTCAAAACGATTGAAGATTTGAAGATCTCCGATTTTTTCTCCTACTCCGATGTATTTTACTGGGATGCTGAATTGATCGCTGATTCCGATCACAACACCACCCTTGGCTGTACCGTCGATCTTGGTGATAGCCAAAGAGGTAACATCTGTGGCAGCGGTAAATTGTTTGGCTTGTTCAAAAGCATTTTGACCGGTGGAACCATCCAATACCAGCATTACTTCATGTGGTGCGTCAGGCGTAACTTTTTGCATCACGCGTTTGATTTTGGTGAGCTCGTTCATCAGTCCGACTTTATTGTGCAGGCGGCCAGCGGTATCAATAAGTACCACATCAGCCTGTTGAGCTACAGCGCTTTGGATGGTATCGAATGCGACACTGGCTGGATCAGCGCCCATACCTTGCGCAACTACCGGTACATTGGCGCGTTCACCCCAAACTTTGAGTTGATCAACAGCAGCAGCCCTGAAAGTATCTGCCGCACCCAACATGACTTTCTTTCCTTGCGATTGAAGTTGATGGGCGAGCTTACCAATAGTAGTTGTTTTACCCACGCCGTTAACCCCAACTACCATAATCACATAAGGGCCTTGGACTTGAGGGACATGCACCGCTTCGCTCTGTTCACCATCATGACCTTTGAGCAAAGCGCTAATTTCTTGTTTGAGAATTTCGTTGAGTTCGTCGGTGCCTAAGAATTTATCGCGTGCGACGCGCTCTTCGATTTTTTTGATGATTTTGACCGTGGTTTCAACACCTACGTCACTGCTGATGAGGATTTCTTCCAGATTATCCAGCACTTCATCATCCACACGACTTTTGCCGGCTATGACTTTTGCCAGCTTGCTGAAAAAACCTGTACGGGTTTTCTCAAGGCCTTGATCTAGGCTTTCTTTTTTCTCAGAACTAAAAAGTTTTTTGAAAAAGTTCATTTTTGAGGAATAATGCGAGTGAATTCAATAAAAAAGGCTTTTCAGTCAATGTGAAAAGCCTTCAAAATTCTTAATGCACAACGAATTAGCTGTTCTTAAACCACTCAGCTATTTTGTCGTTGTGTACGATCTCTTCTTTGAAGGTATAAGCTCCTGATTTAGGAGATTTAACCATCTTAATCACCTTTGTGTGATTCTTACCACCACCTGTTTGGAGGGTTGCTACTACTTTCTTCGCCATGGCGCTATGGTATTATTATTTTATTTCTTTGTGAACGGTCATACGCTTTAGTATCGGATTGTATTTCTTAATCTCGATACGATCAGGCGTGTTTTTACGATTTTTTGTGGTCACGTAACGGCTTGTGCCTGGCTTACCTGACTCTTTATGTTCAGTGCATTCTAAGATGACCTGAACTCTGTTTCCTTTCTTTGCCATTGTTTTATTTCGCTTAAAACGGGCGGCAAATATACAACTAGTTTTCTTATCAACAAGGCAATGTGATAGGTTTTTTTATTTTTCTTTCATTTTCCAACAGTCGTGAGGCCTCCTATGCTACGCAAACGCCCAATGTCGGCTATTAGCCCCCACATCGCTGTGTTGATAATCAAATATTTCTTCGGCCCAATGCCCCAACGCGTCGTGTATTATTGAAAGTGCATAATTTTTTTCCTTTCAGATTGTAATTCAGTGTGTTAGGGTTTTTAATTGTGCGCTCAAGGCATTTGTTTTCAATAGTTACCAAAGATAGTGGCGAGAAATACAATCAAAAATACGGAAGAAGAAGTCCCGGTAGAAAGTGGTAAACCTACTAAGCCCTCAAAGTCGGGTAAGTCAGGGAAGTGGGCAGCTTTTCGTCAATTTTTAAGCGATGAAAGGGTCATCAAGATTGGTGGTCTGTTTTTGATTGTATTCGGGCTCTTGCTTTTCTTGTCTTGTTTTTCCTATCTTTTCTCGGCTAGCCATGACCTTCGCCTGATAGTTGCTCAGGACGAAGGGGGTGTTCCTGCAGCGTACAAAAATTGGCTCGGGGCAATGGGCGCTCATCTGGCGTGGTTCTTCATGAATCATTACTTCGGATTAGGGGCATTTTTCCTCGGGTTTATCTTGTTTTTATGGGGAGCACGTATTTTTCTCAAACGCGATATTTTGCCTTTTTGGAAAAGTGTGCGACTCTCAGTATTGGGCATGCTGTACTTCCCACTTTTGATGGGCTTTTTATTTCATGAGCGTGTTGAGCATATTGAAAGGACTGTTCGTATCACCTGCAATGATAATTTGGTTGGAGGTTATGGTTATTTCGCTACAGAATGGACAACCCACGCTTTGGGTTGGTTTGGCACTTTGGTTTTGTTGCTTTTTGTGACTGCGGCGTTTTTGCTGTTCAATTTTAATCATCAAATGGAGGCTTTATGGGCTCGTTTGATGGAGGTGTGGAGTCGACGCGCAGAAGTTCTGGAAATGGAGGATGAGGTTGAAACACCGGTGGAGCCAATACCAGAGCAACCCCAGCCCGTTCAGGCCAATCAAATGAAGCCCCCGGTGGAAGTAGTTGAAGCACGCAATGAGCTGATCAATGAAACTCCGATTCCAGATGTTGTGCAAGAAATTCCACAACCTGAAGTAGTAAGTCTGGAAGAGGAAATCGAAGAGGAAATCGAAGAAGAAATTGAAGAGGAAATCGAACCCGAATTGACCGAGGATTTATCAGTGGAACCAGTCATTCCGGCAGCGATCGGTGTTGGTGGAGCTGGCGGTCAAGTGATTCATGGTGACGACGGTTTTGATATTGAAATCAATGCAGCAACGGAAGACGAAATGCCAGAAATGGATGCTGTGCAGCAGTTGGAGTCTTTAGGTCCATATGATCCACGTAAGGATTTGAGTCGATATACATTCCCAACTTACGAGCTCCTTAAGCCTCATGGTAATCAATCGATACAAATCGACAAAGAGGAATTGGAAGAAAACAAGAATCGCATTGTCGATACCTTGAATCACTACAAAATTGAAATTGCAAAAATCAAGGCTAGCGTTGGGCCGACAGTGACCTTGTATGAGATCGTTCCAGCTCCCGGAGTTCGCATCTCTAAAATCAAGAATTTGGAAGATGATATCGCTTTGAGCCTTTCGGCGCTTGGTATCCGTATCATCGCCCCGATTCCCGGTAAAGGAACCATTGGTATTGAAGTGCCAAATTCAAAACCTGATGTGGTTAGTATGCGGGCCTTGATAGCCAGTGAGAAGTTCAGAATGGCCGAGATGGAATTGCCTGTAGTATTGGGTAAAACCATCAGCAATGAGAACTTTGTGGTGGATTTGGCGAAAATGCCTCACTTATTGATGGCAGGTGCTACTGGTCAGGGTAAATCTGTTGGTTTGAATGCTATTTTGGTGAGTTTGCTGTACAAAAAGCATCCTGCCGAAATCAAATTCGTTTTAGTCGATCCGAAGAAGGTGGAGTTGACGCTGTTCAATAAGATTGAACGGCACTTCCTGGCCAAACTGCCCAATGAGGAAGAGGCAATTATTACAGATGTCCAGAAGGTAGTTAAAACGCTGGCATCACTTTGTATTGAAATGGACCAGCGTTACGATCTATTGAAAACGGCTGGTTGTCGCAATATCAAGGAGTACAACGGGAAGTTTGTTCAACGACGCCTAAATCCTGAGAATGGACACCGTTATTTGCCCTACATCGTTTTGGTTGTGGATGAGTTTGCCGATCTGATTATGACGGCAGGCAGAGAGGTAGAAACACCAATTGCTCGTTTGGCTCAGTTGGCGCGTGCGATTGGAATCCATCTGATTATAGCTACTCAACGGCCATCCGTGAATATCATCACAGG
>JBDKJN010000431.1:0-4686 GCA_039796595.1 Bacteroidota bacterium | reverse complement strand
AGTAGCACCTGATGGATATCGTCAGACGAAGCATATTGCCTACCTTGACCGGTAGAGTTGTGCGCATCAACCGACAATACATCATCATAGTGGCTATCGCGAATAAAGCTTCCTCCTTCGTTGATAGATGACCAAACAAAATCGGAAAGAGGAAGCGGATCATCAAGATAAAGCCTCGCGGCCTTCATCAATATAATGTTATCACCAAGGTATCCATATATATTGAGATTTCCGTCAATCACATAGTCTACACCGTCGATTTCTTTGACAGTAATAGATTCTATTGGAAGGTCAAGCACATTGCGCATAGCCATAGCGTATAAGGCTTTTGAAGTGCCGATGGCCCCGTCAAAAGCCTGTTGCAGTGCCGAAGGGCGCCAAGGGCCAAAAGCAGCATAGTTCGGAGTGGGATAGTCCGTGATATAATCCGATGAAAAGCGAACAATGGCCTTCTCCTTCGTAGACAGACCCTCCACATAAGCTTCTTGCTTGGCGGGTTGACTTCGAACTAAGTGCGGCTGTGGGCTATTTGTTGCAGTATCGTAAACTTTCGAATGCGTTGTTTGAATGGCATTGATATTGTTGCGTGCAGGTGTATCATTCTGAATACTTTTTAAGTAATATCGATACTGATTGATGCTTTGATTATGATAGGTGCGTGTATAGACTCGATTATCAATTTCTAAGTTGATGTCCAGGTCATCATTGAAAACTTCAAGAGCCATGAGATAGCTAAAGTGCGCAGCATCAATCGCAAGCACCAGAGAAGGGGTTCCAGTAGCGGCCCAAATGGTGAGGCCAATTCCAACGTTGATCGCAGAAGCAACCAAGGCTGGGCGTAGAACTTCAGAATCAATTCCACTTGCAGTATAAACCGCCTCACCCGAAAGACTTAAGCTTTCAACAAAAGTACCATAGGTATCGATCAGATTATCATATTGATATTCGTACAAATTGCTTGAGACCAGCAGATCATTTGCATCGAAAACCTCCAAACGCCTCAGGCTTGCGTTGACCACTTCTTTGAGGCAAGAATATCCCCGGTTTCTATCGACCTGCCCACCAGTTGCAATGTCGTAATGATAAACAGAATAACCCCTATCTTGACCAATAGCATCCATGTATTCGTAAACCTTGGCATACTGAACAATACTACCCTGTGTGGTTTCGATATAATTCACAGGTGTACCGTGAGCAAAAGTTTGTCTACAATAACTTGATATCTTAATCTTATCCTCGAAGTCAGCGCCAAAATCAGTTTGATCATTGTTAAAAGGATTAAAATCTGTTACATCGTGGTAAGTCCAAGTCTTCAATGTATTCGAAAAGGACGAGAAAAATTCAGGCCTTGATAAAAGATGACCACTCGAAAGGCCATCATCGCTCATGCGATACTCAAAACGTCTTACAAAATTATTTGAAGGGTCACCATCACCATCATCGACAATAATTTTCTTGATTCTTTGTCCACCTGCAATGATTGATTCAGTGACATTTGTTTCAGACTTCGTATGTGTTTCTATAGCAACAGAAATATTTAATGCATTCGAAACAACACTGCCACCATTCACAAGCAATTGAATAACGTAACTTTCTTCTTCAAGAATAAGATCCTGTTGCAAATTGACTTCTTCAAAACTAACATTTTGAATCGTTTTATCGAAGATGGTGTACCAAATGGGATTACCCTGTTGTTTCATGCGCACCTGAGCATTGAGATATCCATAATCGTTGCTTGAAATTAGTTCACTTAAGGCCTCTATATTTAAGTGCAGCGTAACAAAAGTATTCGCGCTAACATTGTTGAGGTAGATAATCTCACTCAGTGTGCCTTGATCGTAGAAGTTAGTCGCATCAACAGGGATCGATGCACTATTCAGAGAGCTATTCCACGTGGTCTTTTTTGCTTGCTCATCCTCAATTTTGGAGTAAGTATGATTCTCGAATACAAATGTTTCAGAGCCTCCACTTGGGAATACAATCCGATTCAAACCCCAAGGATTACCTTGGCCTACGCTTCGATCAGTTGCAACGTTTTCTGGAGCTACATCTGAATACGAATGCGCACAATTGAGATTTTTGTTGGCCTCTTTTCCATTGAAGTAACCCCAATAATCTTGACTAGCACTGTTACGAATGGGCAATGCAAGATTGTCATAACTGAAAGAATAGGGATTGTCCAAAGGCTCATTGTTTAATCCTTTGAATTGCAATGATTCTAGTTTTAATCGCTTTTTATCAGCCTCAATTACTCCCGATAGAATGGTATTGGTTAATGTTGAAATAAAATAACTGTGTGTTAATTCGACCTTTGATTTATAATTGTCACCGAAATATTGACGCACCTCCTTTAAACGAAAATCTCCAGGACTATCTTCACGCCAAGGATCATACTCGAAACTGAGTTTTTCATGGGCTGTCTGCATCTCTTTTATCCTCATATATCTCATTTTGAATTGAGCGTCGATTAACTCGGAGGTAGTAGAGCAGTGATCAAAGGTTTCTGTGTAGGGCTGCCCCACTTGAGCACCTTCATTCCATAATTCAGATTTAATAAAATCTGGAATATTCAATGATTGAAATGACGTAGCTGTAACAAAAACAACTTCTTGTGTTTGTTCATAAGAGCAAGTGAGTTCAATATTACCATTGTAGTCTTCGATTTTAGTGAGCAACCAACTTGAGACAACTTGATGAAAATTATTATGCCCTAAGTTGAGATTAACCATTTCATATTGTGGCTGTTCGAAATAATACTGAATACCATGTTCATTCGTTATTACGAAAGAAAGAATGTGCTCTTCATCCCGGGTGTATGTTACTTTACAATTCTGATATGGAATAAATAAAGCGGGATCTTGATCCATTACAATTGCACCTTGCATTTCGGTGATATGTTGAAAGTAATACGCATCATTCCTGAATTGATCATCCACACCGAAAATAAATTTACCTGATAGTCCAGGCGCATTGACATAAAATTCATCCGGTTCCATGTCACGCACTCCTTTACGCATTTCGATTTTTTCTTCATCGGTTAGCTCCTCAATTTGTTTAATAGTCTGGGTGAGCGGGGAATATGTTGCTAGATTATTAGGATCCACAATAGGTTGCGGAATAATCTCTTGGAAGTTATCACTAATTAAACAGTCATTTGCCTGTAACCAACCGCCAGGAATAGCCGCACCAGATGAATTAAAACGCTTTTCGTCTGGCAAGCCATGTTGCATGCGCACTACAGCTCCTGTTCCCTCCAAACTCCAACCTAAACCAACAGTGCTTGCTATATCATTAACCTTCAGACCACTCGTGTTGTATTTAATGGTTACAGGAAATGACATTGAGCTGCCTTGTATAGTATACAAGCCTAATGAAATATCAACACCACCTGTAGTATGATTTACTGTAGTCTGCGCCTGAAGCCTCACAAAAAGAGACATTGCGCACAACAAGATTAGTAGCTTTTTCATAATTTTAGTTATTGTCTTAGTCCATTCTTAGGTTTAAACTCAATTCCGGTGCGCACAACCCAGGCGGGCTGTCCAGTTCGCGCACTGAGCAAGTCATACATGATTTCTAAAGAGGGGCGATGCCTCTTACCGCCAGTGTATTTTAACTTCAACCCCGCCAAGCAGGATGGTTGCCAGTGTCTCTGACCGATTAGAAACGGATAAACCTTTTCAGATCCAAATGAGCGATGATTTAATTCATAACTGAATTGAAGAAATAGTGGGCGCGTAATTCGAAAATCCGCGAAAGCTCTTATTCCAGCACCCCCGTTTGAAACCGTACGCTTTCGCACGTTGATATCATCATAATACGCCATTCTTTTTTCTATTGATAACAACCACTGACCACCAATTCCAATAGAACTCCTCGGCAACAATTGAAAGGCTAGCGCCCCCAACAAAACACCGCTCGCAGGGAACCAAAGTGTTTTACGATCAGCCTGCAATGATGTGCTGAATTGTAAACGATCTATAAAACGTTTGTTCTTTAAAGGATTCGGCTTCCAGGATGGTTTGTTTAGAACTTCTTTCACGTTTAATGTATCATTGCTCTTTAAACTATCTAAGGCGATTGCTTTTTTATCCTCCAAATCACTCTTCACATCTGAAAGCTCTTTAGATTCGGATGCAAGTTTCTTTTTTTGATCATCCAGTGGCTTTTTTAATTCTTCAATTATTTTTTTGGAATCCTCTGGTGCCTTTGCCAATAAATCCTCTAATTTGATATCTGGCCAATTGGGCAAATCATTGTTTGCTGGCACCATGGGATATGTTTGTTGAACAAGGGATAGAAATTGCCCTTCCCAGCGACCTTTAAGTCCGAAAACTTTCAGACTCTCGATCACTTGTCCATTGAAGTAATATTCCATTTTTTGTATACCTGCCAAACCGCTTTGGGCTTCAGGCACATTGTTGAGGCTTTTACTCAAAAACTGCTGCCTTTCCTTAAAATAATTTTGTAAAATCTCTGACCTTTTTAATTCACGGTTTAATTCTTCTTGAGCAATTTTCAACTCTTCTTTCCCATCACACCTGCAAGTTGTAGAATCTTTTGTTAGATGTTCAACCTTTTGATAAGACAATTGCATTCCCTTTATTGGAGCATATCGGCCATTGGGTGGTGAGTCGCCTTCTCTGCGCACCATATTGTTGAAGCGATTTAAACTATACTGAGCAT
>JBDKJN010000430.1:0-9030 GCA_039796595.1 Bacteroidota bacterium | reverse complement strand
GATATGGAAGTTCCGTACAATGTTTACGGTGGAATGCAGGACAACGGTTCATGGAAAGGTGTTTCTCGTCACTTCAATGAAGGAGGAATCCGAGATAGTGACTGGCAGGAAGTGGCTTTTGGCGACGGGTTTGATGTGTGTGCTCATCCTAAGAATAAGGACTTGGTTTACGCCATGTCACAGGGCGGTTATTTGGTCGAGGTTAATTTAAAGACACATGAAGAACGTTTCATTCGACCAGTACACCCGTCGGATGCGCCTTTGCGTTTCCATTGGAATGCGGGAATTTTTGTTGATCCAGAGGATGGCACCTTGTATTATGGTTCTCAGTATTTACATAAATCTACAGATCGTGGAGCATCATGGACAATTCTCTCACCGGATTTGACCACCAACGATACCACGCGTATCAAAGCGAGCGCAATCACCGGAGGTCTTACTCCTGACCGCACCAGCGCTGAAATGTATTGTACCATTTTATCAATTGATGTAAAGGGCGAAAACATCTTGGTGGGTACTGATGATGGGCAAGTACAAATGTCCCGTGACGGTGGCAAAACGTGGGCAGCGCGAACAATTCATGGACTTCCAAAAAATGCTTGGATAACACAAGTGCAATGGAGTAAACATGATTCCAGAACACTATATGTTGTTGCGAACAACTATCGCCTAAATGATGATAGGCCCTATTGCTTCATATCTGTTGATGGTGGCATTTCATGGAAAAACATTGTAGAGAATAAAAATATCAATGGACATGTACTATCATTTGCGCAAGATCCGGTTCAACCACAATTGTATTTTTTAGGAGCTGAGCATGGTTTGTATTGCAGTTTGGATGCTGGAAAGACTTGGCTACACTGGAACAAGAATTTTCCAAACGTTGCGGTTCAGGATATCAAGATTCATCCGCGCGATGGTGACTTAATCATAGGTACTTTCGGTCGGGGTGCATATATTATCGATGCGCTAGAGCCATTGCGCAAAGTAGCGGCTAGATGTAGTATAGCTCAACTTCAGGATTTGGAGTTGTTTCCAATTGAAACGCAGATCATGCATAGCGTTAAACGTCCTTTGGGACAGCGTTTTCCCGCTGACGGTACCTTCGAAGGTGATAATTTGAATAGGGGTGTCGCTATTACATATTACGCAACATTTCCGACACCTAAGGAAACAAAGCAGGAGGGAAAATCAAAGGACTTAGATAACAAGAAGTCTTTGGATACAAAACCCAATGATCGTTCTAAAGAGGAGGTTAAAATTTACATTCTCAGTATGAACGGCGATACGCTTCGTACGCTTCAACAAAAACCGGATACGTGCATCAATACGGTTTATTGGTATATGGATACAAAAGGGGTAAGATGGCCTTCATTAAGCGACCCTTCTGAAGATAAATCTGAACCTGGTGGTGGTTTGCATGTATTGCCTGGACAGTATCAGGCTGTTATTGTTTGGGGAGATTTACGGGATACATCTGTTTTTGAAATCATCAATATTCATGGTGACAAATATCTACATCCCGAAGCTCGGGAGTCAGCTGAAAAGTTTCAAAAGTCTTGGTTGAAAATTGCTGATAAAAGCAATGCGCAAATGAATTGGATTCGCGAAACCGAACGATCAATCGGTCTTGCGAAATCTTATGCTGTTCATATCCCAGATTCAACAAAGAAAATGTTTTTACAACTCACCGATTCATTGAACAAGTCGTTAGAGAAGATCAAGGGATATTATTTTCTGCCAGAAGATGCTATTGGTATCCAGGACGACGGTGATAAGGTGATGTCCTATTTGTGGCAGGCATCGAGTTATGGAGATGCGCATAGTGTTCCTATTGGTACGAATGGTTGGCAATGGCTGGAACATCTGAATGCAAGAGTGGAAAAGGCTATTGATGAATCCAAACAAGTGGAGTCAGGTTTATGGATAGAATGGAAGAATGCTTACTTGGCGCTAAATGCAACCCCATTCAAAGAGGTGAAATGGCCTTAAACATGATGTAGTCATCCATAACGAATCCTTGGCCAATATCGAAGACCGCCTCTTCTTCTACTACGAAACCGAGTCGTTCGTAGAAAGATTTGGCTGGATTGGTTTTGTTTACCTGCAACTCAATACCGCTGCAGTTTTCGGGAAGATGTTTTAGGATGTGTCCCATCAATAATTGGCCATATCCATTTCCATGGTAATCGGGATCAACATACAATTTGTGCAATTTATAGCGGCCGTTTTCGGAAGGGCCAAATCCTGCAAAACCAATGGGTCGATCGGTTTCTAACAACAAAAATTGGATGCCTTTGTGCTCCATTTGTTCGCGTAGAGTATCGATATTGTACATCCAGTTCAGCATATAGTCCATTTGTTCTTTGCTGATCATCTTCGCATACACACGCGGCCAGATGCTGTGACTCAATGCTTGTATGACCGAAGCGTCATCGGGAATAGCTGTACGGATTTGTGCAGAATTAGCCATGCATGGTCTGGGATTTGCCGTATTTGTCCATCAATGAGGCTTCGAATTCCAAAAACTCTTTCCAACGTTGATCCACATCTATATCGCCACCATATTTTTTTGCAAAGCCAATAAATGTCGCATAGTGTTCGGCTTCACTTTCCATCAAATCGCGATAAAAAATACGTAGTCCTTCGTCGCTAACCTGTTCACTTAGGATTTTGAATCGCTCGCAGCTCCTGGCCTCAATCATGGCGCTGAAAAGCATGCGTTCAACGAAATGTTTTTCCTTGCTGCCGCCTGTCATGATGAAGCTCATCAGATCATGCACATACTCGTCTTTACGTTCTCGACCCAATTGATAACCACGTCGAATGATCTCATCGTGTACCTGATCAAAGTGGGCCATTTCTTCATTACAAATGCGCACCATTTCCTTCACAACATCAGTGTACTCAGGGAATTTCACAATCACGCTAATGGCATTACTCGCTGCTTTTTGCTCACAGTATGCGTGATCAGTAAGAATTTCTTGTAGGTCCTTCTCTACAATATTGATCCATCGAGGATCTGTGGGAAGTTTGAGTCCGAGGAGTACTTTTTTCTCTTTTTGCATATCCGTGCAAAGGTAAATCGGATTCACTATGAAAGCCAAGGGTACGATTTTAAACTAGATTAGGCATTGGGTTCAATTCCATACCAACGAAAAAGGCCGCGTCGTAGACGCGGCCTTTCCAATATTATGAGCCCACTTCTTAGTGGCTAACTGCGAAACGGTTAGTGAACAATTGACCGTTGTTTTCGATAGTGATGGTGTAAAAACCACTTTCGTAAGCTGCAGTGTTCAATTCAAAAGTGCTGAAGTTAATGTTCGACAAGGTAGCCGTGTTAACTACTTTACCTGTGATGTCAGTAACCGTAACTTGAGCTGTACCCTCCATTGAGCTGTTGAAACGAACATTGAATTTCTCATTAGCAGGGTTAGGATAGAAAGAAATAGCCTGCTCGTTATTGATGAATTCATTGATGCCTACTTGTGCGTTACCATCTACTGTAAGGTTGAATGCGTCAAAGATGATGCTTGTACCACCTTGTGAGTATCCAGCAAGACCAAGGGTGTGCGATTGACCATCGGTAAATGCCGAGATATCAATTGTTTTTTGAGTGTACGTATAGTAGTTGAGCATGTCCGCACGCAATGACCACAAAATTTGACCATCGATGTAAACATCTACGTACTCCATTGCTGAGCTGTCCACTGATGCGCCAATTACACACCAAAATGAAAGGCTTGCAGATGTGCCATTTGGTATAGTTAAAACTTGTGATACCACTCCTTCCTCATCTACGCCAGCTCCGGTGCCGCCAAACCACGCATACCAATCGCCCTCATAAGCGATACAATTTCCACCACAGTTACCGCAAAGTGCTTCTGTGCAAAGTGGTGTTCCAAAATTAGTTGATGCTTGAGCCCAACCGCTTGCGTCTGTGCCGCCTTCGAAGCTAGGATCTAACAACTGCGCATTTGTGGTAAGCGCAAGAACCATCATGGCTAAAAGTGTAAAATACTTCATGTGTTTGTTTTTAATTGTTGGCTGCTAAGGTAATTGATTTCTTGGTTCAGTCAATTTTGAATAACCAAAAGGAGATGTTGATATCATTTTCCCATTTCGCGGGAATTTGAACTTTTTTCCTTCGACCTTTCCTCTATGTCAAAAAAGAAAAAACCAGCGCCGAATGCGCCCAAAAGGAATTTGCGTCTTGAGGTACTTAGGGCTTTCGAGAGGTATCCAAATAAGGCGCTAAATCATAAGCAGGTAGCTGCTGAAATGGGCGTGAAAGACAGTGGTTTGCGAACCATGATCCATGAGATTTTGGTGCGTGAGGCTGAGGGTGGAAAATTGCGTGAAATCGAAAGAGGCAAATACATTTTAGTTCATGTGCCGAAATCGTCTCTAGAAGGTACCATTGAAATTACGAAGTTCGGTCGTGGTTTTGTCACCGTACCTGGAGTTCCAGAGGATTTTGAAATTCGCAAAGGCGAAACGGGATTGGCGCTGCATGGCGATACGGTCGAAATTGGTATTAACATGAGAAGTCGACGCCCTGATGCGCGTGTGCTGCGTGTCGTAAGCAGGGCCAAATCTGCTTATGTCGGGACGCTAACCATGTCTGGCGGACATTATTTTGTGATTCCTTCGGATTTCAAAATGCATGTGGATTTTTTCATTCACAAAGGCGCACTTAATGAGGCACAAATCAACGACAAAGTTCTGGTCGAAATTGATTCTTGGGATGACCCAGAAAAGAATCCAGTGGGAAAAATTGTCAAGGTATTTGGAAAGTCAGGGGTACACAATGTCGAAATGCATGCTATCATGGCGGAATTCGAATTGCCCTATGAATTCCCCGACCAAGTGATCAAAGAATCGGATGCGATTTCGGAAATTATCTCTGCTGAAGAAATTGCCAAACGAAAGGATTTTCGAAGTGTGTTAACCTTTACCATTGACCCTTACGATGCCAAGGATTTTGACGATGCATTGAGTTTTCAAATTTTGGACAATGGTCATTTCGAAGTTGGTGTGCATATCGCTGATGTGAGTCACTATGTTAAGCCAGGCACTTTACTCGAAGCAGAGGCATTTCGTAGGGCCACTTCGGTATACCTGGTAGATCGCACTGTTCCGATGTTGCCAGAACATTTATCCAACGTGCTCTGCTCTCTGCGACCGAATGAGGATAAACTTTGTTTTAGTGCAGTGTTTGAAATGGATGAGAAAGGTCAAATCTATAAGCAATGGTTCGGCCGAACGATCATTCACAGCATTCGTCGATTCACTTATGAAGAGGCTCAAGAAGTCATCGAAACAGGGAAGGGTGATCATAACGAGGCTATTCTTGCTTTGGATAAGTTAGCCAAGGTCATGAGGGCGAAACGATTTGCTAAGGGCTCCATCGATTTTAATACTGAAGAGGTCAAATTCCAACTGGATGAATCAGGAAAACCAATCGGGGTGCGCATCAAAAAGATGAAGGACTCCAATCAGCTGATCGAAGAATATATGTTATTGGCCAATCAGAAGGTGTCTGAATTTGTTGGCAAAACGGAACATGGTCAGGTGAAAAAGTCATTTGTCTATCGTGTGCATGATGAACCGGATCCGTCCAAACTGGCTCAACTCGCATTGTTCATGAAGCATTTGGGCTACAAAATGCCAAAAGTGTCTGGTAATGATTCAGTCGGTATTATCAAAGGATTAATCGAAATGGTGAAAGATACTCCGGAAGAAGATATTGTGAAAACCATGGCCATCCGCTCCATGGCAAAGGCTGAATATTCGTCTCAGAATGTGGGTCACTATGGTTTGGCCTTTGAGTATTATTCGCACTTCACGTCACCAATTCGTCGATATCCAGACGTGATGGCGCATCGCATGTTGCAACACTATTTAGATGGCGGAAGTCCTGTTTCCGAAGCCACCATTGATTTGCAATCCAAGCACAGTTCCATGATGGAGAAAAGAGCTGCTGAAGCAGAGCGCGCGAGCATCAAATACAAGCAGGTGGAATTTATGTTGGCGCGACTCAATGGCATTTTTGAAGGAACAATCTCTGGTTTGGCGCGCTGGGGAATTTATGTCGAGGTGGGCGAAACCAAAAGTGAAGGACTCATCGCAATGGCGGCATTGCAGGGCGATACCTATGAGTTTGATAGTGATAAATACATTGTGAAAGGTCTTCGCAAGAAACATGAATTTCGTCTCGGAGATAAGGTAATGATCAAAGTGGTAGGCGGAGATTTACAAAAACGAACCTTAGATTACGTTTTAATAGATTGATATGTGGAGTTTCATTAGTGTTTATGCACAACTTGGTTTTGAACACATCACTGATCCAGATGGGTATGATCATATGCTGTTTTTATTGGCTTTGGTAGCGCCGTATTTATGGTTCAAGAAGAAAACCTTGTTATGGTTAGTTACAGCTTTTACATTGGGTCATTGTTTGACGCTGATGTTGGCTGTGTTGGATATTTTCCGTATGGATCCTGATCTTGTAGAAACCTTAATTCCAGTTACCATTGCAATTACTGCAATAATGAATTTGATAGGCCTGAAGTATGAAAAGGTAACTCGTCCTTCCATCAAGTATATCATTACAACATGTTTTGGACTCATTCATGGATTGGGGTTTTCAACGTTTTTTCGCGAAATGAGTACGGATAATATGGAACTTGTCAGTGCCCTGGTTTGTTTTAATGTTGGACTTGAGCTAGGACAAATCCTCATTCTTGCTGGCATTATTGGCGTTAGTTATGTATTGCATCTTATTTTCAAATTAAAGCCTCATATTTTTAGTGTTGTCTACTCTTCTATGGCGTTAGTCTTAGCGCTACATTTGCTGATGAGCTAGTTGTTACGTCGAATAGTTCACTGAATCTTCAAATGCGCTTTATAAAATCCATTTTTATTTTTCCTATTCGAGTGTATCAGGCCTTAATTTCGCCCTGGCTAGGAAAAAATTGTCGCCATGAACCAACTTGTTCGCAGTATTCGATTGAAGCGATTCAGGTGCATGGTGTGCTCAAGGGATTGATGTTGGCAATCAATAGAATTCGAAAGTGTCATCCTTGGGGTACTGCTGGCTATGATCCAGTGCCACCAAAAAAACAATAAAATCAATACAAAATTTAACCCTATGAAACGCATTCAGTATTTCATTTTTGCTTTGGCTATTTCTGGCCTTGTTGCATGTTCAACCAGCGACAGTCCAGTCCTCAATCAAGCACGCACTATGCAAGAAAGTTTAATGAAGGAGTGTAATCTTTTAGACTCGTCGGTGACATCTAAAGTTACCGTTCTCGAAGGAACGCTCATCGATATGAGTAAAGATACAACGTTGAATTCGGACACTGCTTTGAAAGCGAAGTATGTGATTTTAAAAGAACAATACAATGGTCTTTTAGATGCCAAAACACGCATTGACAACTGGAGAATAAACATGAAACTCTTGCCAACTCCTGAAGAAATTGCGAAGGGCGCTGAAAACCCATTTGGAAAAGACGCTTCTGATGAAGATGTATTGAATGCGATGAGATCAGCGAATGCAGATTTTTTGACGTTGAAGGCGGACTTGGATAAAATCAACCAGTGATCTCTTCAACCCATTTGATAGTGGGATCATAGCACCGAAAAATCCCCCATGCGACAATGTAAAGAGGCCTCGAGCCTCTTTTTTTTTGTCCCGTCTGGAGTCGATATACCAGAAGAGCGAGACTGTTGGGGCGGTCAGGAGAAAATTGGAGAATATTCAAAAAAATCGAAACTAAATCAAAACCTTCACGTTATAGTCAAGTGTAAGGAAAATTTAAGCAAACGATTATGACAATGTACGTCCCACAATCTACCACTATCCTTGAATTAGGCGAGAAGCCTCGTGTCCTCTATTTGGATGACGATGAAGCCAATTTGGTCAGCTTCAAAGCCAATTTCCGCGAACAATTTGAAGTGTTCACCACGGCTAATCCAGTGGATGCTTACAATATGATTGCAGAACAGAACATTGCTATCGTAATCACAGACCACAACATGCCAAGCATGAGTGGCGTCGAATTCTTGGAGAGTATTTCTTCGGATTACCCCAATGTTCAACGTATCCTTTTAACTGGATTCACCGATTTAGTTCCAGTAATGGAAGCTGTGAACAAAGGCAAGGTGTTTCGAATCATCAGCAAGCCTTTTAACATGAAGGAAATTGCTAAAATGGTTTCCGAAGCATGGGATCAGTGCAGAATGATCATCGAGAAAGAACGTTTGATCGCTCAGTTGACGCGTCAAAATCAACAGTTTGAGTTCATTTTACGTCAGCGTTTGTTGACGTGATAAACATAGTTTATGATTATTTGGATTAAAAAAAAGGCTTCGTTAGAGGTCTTTTTTTATGCCTCATGCAAGGGGTTACTCAGTATCCATTTCTCAATTTCTACCGCAAAGTGTTCTAGCTCAAGCTTGCGGACTTTATTTTCTATGGTCAATGCGTTGTCTTCGCTGGTCAGTGTTGCCCGATGCTGCGCCAAAATGGGACCCTCATCATAAGCTTCCGTGACCAAGTGAATGGTGATTCCTGATTCAACTTCACCCGCTGCAGCCACAGCTTCGTGCACAAAATGACCATACATGCCTTTACCACCATATTTGGGCAAGAGGGCTGGGTGAATATTTACGATTCGATTTGGATAGGCTTCAATTAGAGCTGGAGGAATCAACAATAAAAATCCAGCCAATACCACAACGTCAATCCGATGTTCTCGTAGTTCCTCGACGATAGGTGTGCCTTGTCGAAAAACGGAGTTAGGAAGGAATTGATGAGGTATCCCGCATTCGTGCGCATGCACAAGAGCTCCTGCTTCCGCTTTATTGGCAAGCAATAAACCGACCTCGATGCGGTCATGCTGTGCAAAATACTCCATGATTTTTCGTGCGTTACTACCAGAGCCACTTGCAAACAAGGCAATTCGGGTTTTTCTCATGCTACAAATGTAAAACGCCATCCTTTAGGGATGGCGTTTTGTATGG
>JBDKJN010000429.1:0-7376 GCA_039796595.1 Bacteroidota bacterium | reverse complement strand
GCCCAAAAATATGTCGCCATTGTTTCGTGTGTTGTGGACGATTGAAGCAATGTATTTCAAAGCAGAATCTTCGATCCGAACCTTCTCGATCAATTGCATGAATTCCTTCAAGTCCTCTTTGCTACAAACCGCATTCACGGTTTCGCTGACAACCCCTTTGAAATCACTCTGGAAGCGTTTCAAAATTTGCTCCTCACCCGCTAAATTGGGATAACCCACTTTAATCCGAAATACAAAACGGTCGAGTTGTGCTTCCGGCAATGAATAGGTACCCTCCTGCTCCACTGGGTTTTGTGTAGCCATGATGAAGAAAGGAAACTCCATTGGATAGGTTACACCATCGTAGGTAAGTTGATGCTCCTCCATCACCTCCATCAAAGCTGCCTGTGTTTTTGCTGGGGCCCGGTTCACTTCGTCTACGAGTATGACATTGGAAAACAAAGGTCCTTTCCTGAAATAAAAATTGGATTCCTTCATATTAAACACTGAAGTACCCGTAATGTCAGTTGGCATCAAATCAGGTGTAAACTGAATGCGCGAAAAATCAGCATCTATGGTTTTTGCAAGTAGTTTTGCTGTCAGCGTTTTTGCAATCCCAGGCAGCCCCTCGATGAGCACATGCCCACCTGTAAATAAAGCTGCCATAAGCAATTCCACTGTAGCATAATTTCCGACGACTACTTTGTCCATTTCTTGCTGGATTCGGTCAGCAGTTGTTTTGACCTTTTGAACATCCACATAGTGACCGTCAGTTCTTAGTTCCGGTGAAATCACAACAGGATCAATCGATGTTTGATTCGTATCTTTATTCAACTCCGTATTCTCTTGTTCGTTTGATTTCAATTCTGAATTTTCTTCCATGATCATTATCTTATTTGCAATTGTGGTAATAGGTTTCCATTAAACTATGTAACTGGAGCATCTCCTCCGTTTGTACTTCGTTAAATTTATCAAGACCATTATACGTTTCTATGATTCTTGTCAAAATATCCAAAGGCACACCAGATCTCATACTCCAAATCTCCAATACGCTTACCTCAAGATGGACATGCTTTTCCTGCCATCGGATTTTATAACGCTCACGAGCATGTGATCTCCACATCTCCATTTTCATGTCAACCAATTTCCGATGGTCCTTTTGCTTAAGAAATAACTGGGACACTACTTCAGTAAACTCAATGCTTGTATTGGATGGCGCTTTTATGGTTGGGATAGCCCTTTGACGACGACGACCCGCGAAGATCAAATATAAAAGAAGTAATATCAACGCCAGATACCATGCTTTGCTTAAGGCTGGCTGAGACAAAATATACTCCAAAGGCCCTTTTCTCGCTTCTGACTCAGTGCCCGATTCATCATGCTGGGAAGTAAAATCCATCCGCTGATTTTCGATGTCCCAATAAATTTTTCCCGCTTGCATATAGGACATGAATGCTCTGCAATACTTCATGCCGTTTTTCTCTTTCAAATGGTAATTGGTAAATGCTATAGGTGTTGAATGAAAATAAAACTTCCCTCGACCATAAGGTACTTCAATGCCATTCACATAATCACCATCAAATCCACCAACTACACGCACCTCTTTGTTGCCCTCGGCACGCAGCGTGCGATTAAAATAAGTCCAATCAAAACGCTCGACTTCGTAGTCATAGTAATATCGTAAATTGTATGTGTATTCCACATTGTTGACATCCTTGTGGTAGGCTACGACCATTGTATCGGCAGCGCTATTCCACCAATACTGTTCCGCTAATTGATAGGAACCGTCAGAAGTTTCGTGCCATTCATCGGATTCTTCCAAATCACAAACTTCGTATAACAAATTCCCAGGATTGTCAGCAATTATAAATGCCGGATGACCTTCTTCCACATATTTCAGTAATGCATTAATATCGTCGGCATTGCCATTAAAGGAGTTACCAATAAAGATATAGCTACCAAACCCCTGATCGCTTTTTGACAGAGTCAGATGCAAACTATCCATAACCTCAACCATTTCTTTGGTCAGCCCACTTTCCTTGATCAATTCATGAAAAATATATGTATCATACGGCTGTAATTTATCCTTTGTATAACTCTCCTTCCAATTCACAGACGAAGGCCAAGCCAAAGCAACAACAAGCACTATAACCACCAGCGCTATAAAACCAAATGCTATGTACTTTGAATTATTCATCCTTTAAGGTTTTGAATTGTTCAAATAGTACTTTTAATCTAACGAACTCTGATTCCTCGATGTCGCGTTGCCCAAACCATACAAGTTCATATATCCAAATCAACTGTTTGAATGTCGTCACCATGCGAAACGAAGACAATTCACTGGCATATTGGCCGTTGGTTTTGTACTTCTTCCAAACAATCATTTGATTTTCGTTCATCCATTTCAATGTATCGAGAAATAACAAACGAATGCCATATCTGTATTTACCTGCCTGAACCGCATTACGGAGTAATCCGTCAAAATCTGATTCAATGTTATCTTCTAATTCACTATTCGGCAATTGCTCCAATGTGACTTGCACGCGGCGATCTCGGCGTGTAAACTCCATTCGAATCAATAAATAAACCAAAACAACGACCAATCCAATCACCAGCAAATAGCCAATGCCTTTTGTCAACCGTCCATCTGTTGGGGTATGCGATTTTTGAGTTACGATCGGATTATCGTCCCTATCTTGATTTTCCTTAGATTGCTTTTTCTCTCCCCATTCTACATTCTGCTGAATACGCTGCCACTGATCATCCTGCCAAGCCTCCGTTTGATTATTGGCGGAATCTTGAGCCAAAGTTTTTGGCATAAACGGCATGGACAAAGCGACCAAGGCAATCACTATGCTCCTGGCTGTAATCCACAAGCTTTTAATTGCGTTAGTTCTCCTCTCTATTGACGCCATACGTTTTCCGTTGATTACCAATATTTCTTATGCGATGCATCAAACCACTCGCGGATTGTACTTCTTTAGCAGTTGAGTAAAATAAGTAAAGCGCTATCATCGTGAATTGAATTGCAACTAGAACAATAAAAATCAGAATGAAGCTTAAAACGTAATACGGCATTTGCTCAGCCAGAAACCAGGTTGAAGGAACGTTGATCTGAACGAAATACAACAACAACGCCACTAAGCTGGAAGACATCAGAGTCATCATCAATAAATGAAGAAGTGCAATGATGAATAGTGTGGTCAAAAAATTGCCGAATTGAACCCCGGCCAACTGAAAGGTGTGAAAAAGGGCTGTGAACAAATGTGAGCCTGACCGTTGACTTACAACAACAATAAACAATGCCAGAGGTAAAATCGCGAAGAGCAGAAACAGTCGATAAGGTGGTGCGATTTGAAGAGCTGTCAAAATCAATAATCCAGCAGTAATACTTGCCAACAAAACATGGATTAAAGGTGCTTTATTTTTTGATTGGGTAATGATATGAATTCGACGAATCGAGAAAAATATAGCGACGGATAAGACCGATGCAGCAATGATTAAATAGATATACGAATCGGATACATATAATGGCCTATATACCGTCCAAACATCCAATTGAAAAAGATTTTCATTCGCGAAGTCCTGGAACCTAGGCTCAATTATTCCCCAATTACAAATAGCCAGTACCGCAGTTCCAATAACGGCAAAGACGGCCGATAAGCCAAAAAGTGATGCACAGTTCCGAAAAAATATGGTCAACGCATCTGAGACCAATTCATTTCCCTTTCTGATTGTATCATCCGAAATTTGTTGCTCTGTGGCAACCGGCATCACTTCAGTCGCATTTGGATCTATGCTACCACGTTTATATAAATAAATGGGATAAACAATAAAATAGCCAACCAAAATTATACCCGACAAAAATATTAAAGCTCCTCTGTAAACATTGGATACATCGGTATATCGCGTGAGGTAACCTTCAATCAATGCCGCATAAAACAAAAAAACGGCGACTCCAATCATGATTCGCATACTCAAACGACTAGCCTTTACAACACTTTCCAAACGAGTAAATGAACCAGGGAACATAATAGCCCTTGTCAACAACAACCCTGCACCTCCTGCTATTACAATCGTTCCTAACTCTAAGGTGCCATGCAACATGACGGCGAAAAACATTTGAGAGAACAATCCCTTTTTGACGAAAAACATCGTGAACGCACCTACCATAATACCCGTGCTCAACAAAAGATAGACGGTGCCAATGCCATACAACGCTCCCATTACAAATGCACCAAATGCGATTTGAATGTTGTTCCATGCAATCTCTAAAAACATATGCAAAGGATCTTCGTCCAAGCCATATACACCAAGAGGGTTTCCTTGCGCAATGAGCTCCTCCGTCTTTTCTACATAGTGCTCTGATAAAATGATAGCTGGAAAATCGTCTTGAAATAGGGTACTCACAATTCCTATGACCAAACCAAAAACCATAATTGATAATGACAAAGTCATTTGTTTGCGCGCATGATAAACGGCCTCAGGCAAATCAAGTTGCCAGAACGTTACAAATGCATTTTTCTTGCTTCGACGATTGGCATACAGGCGGGCATGAATAGATCGAGCGAAGCCGTTCAAATAATGCCTTACTGATCGATTTGGATAATGCGTTTGAGAATATGCAAGATCATCCGTTGTCTCAACAAATAACCCCAATAACTTTTCAGGATCTTTGTTGTCCAAATCCAATTCGAACTCCAATTCCGACCATTTATCCTTATTTTGAGCTATAAAATCAGTTTCTTGCATAAATAAGCTACCAATTCCTGCGAATATACGCATGAGCACTATATTTCTCAAAGCATGGATACCAATGCTCAAAAAAAGGAAAAAGTGAAACCCAACAACACCTTTCGCCATGCGATGCTTACTTAAGGGAGCTTTGAAAAATCAATGCTCTACTGATTTGAATAAAACCATGCATTAAAACTCAAGTTGGAGTAGTATCTTCGCTTCACTACTATGTCAAAATCCATCGAAATACAAACCACCCAGAATGTTTTCATTAGCTATGAATTAAGCGATGCAAAGGATCGGGTATTGGCGTATTTCATAGATACCGTTATTAAACTAGGGATATATTGGATTGGCTCTGTTATTATGCAATTGTTCGATGCCGAGAATGAAAACATTCAAATGGCTATCTTTCTGCCGATCTTAACCTTCTACACCCTCGCGTTCGAAAGTCTATGGCAAGGAAAAACAATTGGAAAACATCTCGTTGGAATCAAAGTCATTCATGTTGATGGCAAAAAAATGACCTTTATTGATTACTTGATTCGATGGAGTTTCCGAATCGTCGATATCTACTTTAGCGTTGGTGTGATAGCCATTCTTTTGATCAGTAGTACAGAAAAAAACCAACGCATTGGAGATCAATTGGCACAATGTGCTGTCGTTCGATTCAAGAAAAAACCAGAGATGGAATTGCGCGCTATTTTGAATATTGACTCCAAACAAACCTACGAACCTAAATACCCTTTGATTGCTCGTTTAAAAGATGATGACGTTTTTTTAATTCGAGAAACTATTGAGCGCTACAAACGCTATGGTAACAAAGCTCATCTCGACGCTATGATTGAACTGAGCAACTTGCTGCAAGCGCGCGTAGAATGTACCGAAACAATTACTGATCACGTGCAATTTCTGCGAACACTCATAAAGGATTATGTTGTGCTCACACGATAACATTTGGCCTTCAGGAACTTATTCTTGAACAAAATCCTTGTTATCTCATCGTAGATCTTCCACTGTCAATACGCTCTTCTGGTCCCAGAGATTCTTTGCATTATAAATTGCACTTCCTCAAACAATACCCCACTCGATCAATGAATCCGTTTCTAAAACCTATTAAAATGGGACAAAAAAAAACTACCCCCAATGGAGGTAGTTTTTTCAAAATTATAGGAGTTTATTTACTTCACAAAACGGACTGCAGTTACACCCTCTGACGATTGCGCACGAAGAGTATACATCCCTTGAGCCAAATGACCTACAGCAATTTCCCATTTACGGTTTTCCCAACCTGTAGAGCCAACGTATTTGGTAGACACCAACTGGCCTTTGCTGTCAAATAGATCAAAGCGAAGATCATTCGCCAATGCACCCTTCAACTCAATGTTCAACAAATCCTGAGCAGGTACTGGATACACACTCAACTCAGCATTCCAATTTCCAATTTCGTCCACACCGAGTGTAATATCTACGGTTTCACATTCTGTTACATTGCATGCCAAAGGAGCATTAACATCCAAATAAGTCACGCATAATTCATAAGAACCAGCTGCGGAATAGGTATACGTAGCTGAACTTCCGATTGCTGGAAAACTGTTGTCACCCCACGCAATTATATATTGTGGATTCTCAGCACCTTCACCTGTAGCAACAACCGAAGTATAGCCTGTCTCAGAATTGACAGTAACCTCAAGTGAAACGACACAATCGGTTACCAGTTCCGTCAATGTCACTGTCTGACAATTTTCTACGATGCAACCACCTTTAACATCGTCAATATAAAGGACACAAATGGTATAGTCACCAGGTGCAGCATACGTGTGGTAGCTCGCAGGACCCGCCTCTTCTGGGCTTCCATCTCCCCATGTTATAGTATACAACGGATTTGAAGCACCCGTTCCTGTCGCATTGATCGCAACTGTGAGTCCACTGATAACGGGAGTGAAATTGACCATACAATCTGTTCCGCCACCTTGACCAATCGTAATTGTATGACAATCCTGGTCCGCGCAACCCAAAGGATTGCTCATATCAAACATGCCACCGCAGATGGTGTATGTTCCGTCCGCATATGTATGGGTACCAGAAGCCGAAAGCTCTTGTGTGCCATCACCCCATTCAATTGCAAAGGAAGGACTGTTTGCACCAGTGCCCGTTACAGTAGCTATTACAATGTTTCCATCAATGGTATACGTCAATGTTGCGGTGCACTGTGCAATGGCCAACACTGATACGAAAAGTGAACAAATCGAAAAGTAAAATTTTTTCATCGATTAAATAGATTTAGTTGGTGGGCAATTTACAATGGAGCCAGCCATTACCCCACCAAGCGAACCCACCAAAACGAAGAAAATTTCCACAAGGTTCATAACATACAAAGGGCCACCCGTTGGTGGCCCTTTGACACTAAACCTTTAACCAAAACCTACCCACATTACTTACTATTGGGAGGAATTGTATGAAAAACTATGCACAGTTGCTTTTTGTTCTGTACAAGAGCAAATGTATTGCTATGCATGCATATCAATAGTTAACCCGTTGTTAACCAGTTCTAAAAAAAAAGCTAATTATTCCTTGTTCTTTGAATCCATCCAGATGGTCACCGGGCCGTCATTCACCAAACTCACCTGCATATCCGCCCCGAACACACCAACAGCAAT
>JBDKJN010000428.1:0-3494 GCA_039796595.1 Bacteroidota bacterium | reverse complement strand
ACTGATCAACACCCCCAATGACTATTCAAACCACCCCTTTCAAGGATCTTTTGGTGATTCAACCAACAGTTTTTGCAGACGACCGCGGATATTTTTTCGAACCTTTTAATGAAGCTCGCTTTCGCATCGAGACGGGGCTGAACCTCACTTTTGTGCAAGACAATGAGAGTATGAGTAATGCTGGTGTTTTGAGGGGCATGCACTTTCAAATGCCACCCAAGGCACAGGCCAAATTGATTCGTGTTACACGTGGTCGTGTGTTGGATGTCGTCGTGGATTTGCGACGTACGCAACCTACCTATTTGCAACATTATGCATTGGAATTGAGTGCGGAGAATAAAACACAAATGTTCGTTCCAGAGGGTTTTGCTCATGGCTTTTTAGTGCTTGAAGACCATACGATCTTCAGTTACAAGTGCACCAATTATTATAGTAAAGAACACGATCGTTCATTGTCATTCAATGATCCGACAATTGGTATCGATTGGAAAATAGATCAACCCGTTATTTCTGAAAAGGACAGACTGGCCGCTCCTTTTAGTGGCTTTGAGACGCCTTTCTTTTAGTCTTTATGGATGATGTGCTACTCACATATGGATTGTTGTTGGCCACGGTTATAGCGGCCGGAGCATTGTTGGTATTGAGAGCACGAGGCATTACTTCCACTGCTAAATCTATTGATAACGCTCAGCGATGGGCACCGGCCAAACCTGCATCAGGTGGTTTACTCTTCGCTTTGTCGCTTGTACTCGGTCAGTGGTTGATTGCACCTTTGTCACTTTGGGCCAATGTTGCTTTGGCTGCTGGCTTCGCGATAGGACTATGCGATGACTTGTTGCGCATTCGACCGTATTCGAAGTTGGCCGGACAAGCGCTGGCTGCAATAGCTGTTGGAGTGTACGTGGCGAATTTTGATCAGCATGTATTTTGGATCCTCGCCTTTGCGTTTAGCGCGGTGGTTATGATGAACTCCATCAATATGCTGGATAATATGGATGGCGTGGCAACCCTAGGGAGTTTGCCCTTTGGTTTGGTTTCGGCTTTGTTGTTTTTGACCGGGAATCTTACCTCTCCAATTGGTGTGCTTCTGGTAACTGGCAGTTTGTCATTTCTCCTCTACAACGCCTATCCCAGCAAGATGTTCATGGGTGATAGTGGAAGTATGTTGTTGGGTGTTGCGGCTTCTTTGGTGATGTTCGAGATAGGGATGGAAAACCCGGACTTGTCCTGGAAAATTTTACCCATTTGGTTATTCGTATCCACTTTAACGGTAGCCGATACACTTTTAGTGGTGATACGCCGCAAACAACATGGAAAATCACCAATGCAGGGAGGTAAAGATCATAGTACACATCATTTGGTTTATTTTGGATGGAGTCAGACCAAGGTAACTTATGTTTTCTTGGCCATGGCAATCATTCAGAGCTTAATTGCTTTCTTCGTCATTGTGTTGGAACTATACACTGCGATTGTATTGGCAGCTATGCTATTGTATGTCGTCTTGTGGGTATTTTTCGTCTGGCGTGTGTCTCAACGCAATTTAAAAAGTGGTATATTTGATTACACTTCGCACTGATTTCTGCGAAGAAGTAAAATCATGAATACAAAACGAATCTATTTGATTTCTGGTGTAATTGGACTATGCGCTGGTGCGCTAGTGGTCATGCTCAATAGTTTTATTGTTTTGCGAAAACCAACGCAAGAGGAAAATGCACAGTATCAGAAACACATAACGGAGAAGTACCGCATTTTTTCATTGCCACTTCCTGATAAAATTGATTTTGCTGGCGAAGAAGTACCCATGCAACAGGACGATGTTCGCGAACGCCTGGACCGTGAATTATTGGTGAATACCTATTGGCATAGCAACACCTTATTGTGCTTGAAGCGCGCTTCTCGCTGGTTTCCAGTTGTCGAACCCATCTTGCAAGCCAATGGAGTACCGGAGGATTTTAAATATTTAGCTGTTATTGAAAGTGGGTTCACGAATGTTGTTTCACCTGCAGGCGCATCCGGATTCTGGCAGTTCATGGAGACCACTGGCAAGGAGTACAATCTCGAGATTACTGATCAGGTTGACGAAAGGTACCATGTAGAAAAAGCGACACAGGCGGCGTGTAATTATCTCAAGCAAGCCTATGCAAAATATGGTTCATGGTCGATGGCTGCCGCATCTTATAATATGGGTATTGGTGGTCCGATTCGGCAGATGGAAAGGCAACAACAGAATGCATATTGGGACCTGTTGCTCAATGAGGAAACGGGCCGTTATGTATACCGCATTCTGGCCATGAAGTATATCATGAACAATGCGGATCGATTTGGTTTTGTGGTTCGACCAAGTGATCTTTATGAGCCTTATAAATTCAGTAGTGTAAACGTTGATACCACGATACAAAGTCTCACGCAGTTCGCGGGCCAATTTGGTGTGAGTTATAAGGAGTTAAAAATTCTGAATCCCTGGTTGCGTCAACCTTATCTCAAAAATAAAGAGCGTAAGTCCTATAGCATCAAGATACCTGAACGTAAAGTGACCGAATGATCATTCGGCGGAAAAAACTTGCGACAGTAAATATCGAAATTCCTGCACCATCATAGCTGTGGCGCCCCAAAGTATTTTGTCTTCGATTTGAAAGCCAGGGACAACCAATGTAGCTTGTCCTGCGGTGATTGGAACACGGTAGCGCTGAAGACTGTCGGGATGGAACAAATACTCCAGTGAGACATCCAACGTTCGAACTACTTCATCTGGGTTGGGACGAAGTGGGTTTTGATTGAGCCATAAACCCACAAAGGGCTTAACAACAAAGTGGCTTGGTGGAATATACAATTCACTCAACTCGCCGAGTACTTCAATGTGATGTTTTGAAATGCCAACTTCTTCTTCTGTTTCGCGAAAAGCGGCCTCCAAAGGTGTTTCGTGGGATTCTATCCGTCCACCGGGGAATGCAAGTTGTCCGCTATGAGCTCCTTGGTTTCCGGGACGCTCAATGAGTAATGTATGCCAATTTGCTTCGCGTAAATAGAGTAACATCATGACCGAACTTTCGCGTGGCGGAGGTTGTTGGGCTCGTGCCTCGGCAACGCTTGGCCTGTGGTAACTCATCACCGTGTCGTGCACTTCTTTTCCCGGTAAAGGCAGGCGCATTGCGCTTTGAATATGCTCGAACGTGATACGCGGTGTCAATGCAACTATTCGGAATAATTATAGCAACCTTTGTAATAAATGCCGGTGTATGGGCCATTGCCTTGGATATCCAAAGTAGGAGTATCACCAAAATTAATCCCAAACATCCGGTTCTGATTGGAACCTGCTGGTGAAATGGTAAAATTAAAATCAGCTGGAGCGCTGAGGTAAGGTGCCAATGTTGTCATATTTTCGTAATGCCCTCCATCGACGTCAATATCGGTATCTACCAGACAATATTTGAATTCGTAATCCTGCAACTCTTCTTCTTCCAGACTCACTACAAACTCATTGTAGTCGGTGAGTT
>JBDKJN010000427.1:0-10734 GCA_039796595.1 Bacteroidota bacterium | reverse complement strand
TTATCTCTGTTCTCCAATGGCGATAATAGGTTGTAACACATCAAAGTGACCTTATCTACAGGAGGCACTCCCATCGCCTCTCGATACTTGTATGGGTATAAGCGCAATGTGCAACTGATCTCCTTACCTGATAGCGCTCTTAAACGTTCAAGAAAATAAAAGTAGTTGTCCTTGGTCTTTGGAGTCCAATCACAATCCATCTGAAATTCTTTGATCTTTGCATCTTCAAAATCCTCCTCGCAATATTTATTGATCAAAAAATTAACGTTATCCGCTAATACATCCAATTCCTCCCTCGTTGATTTTTGAAATACGATATTGCGCAAATAGACCACAGGGACAACGGAACTGTCCCGAAAATGATTCAACCCATATGAACCTAACCTCGTCTTACTGATTGGAAAATTACCCATTTCACCATTGTGATCGACCTCAAAAAACTTCACATACATTTTTTGTATTTGGAGAGTATCGCATATGTTAACTTCCCTGTCTGACAGCTCCCATTCATCACTTTTCCAAAAATATGCGGCACGTTCGACTTTGATCGTCCCTTGCTCACATGAGGCAAAGACAATCGCGCAGAGTAAAAACCAAATGGGTTTCATGAAAGCGGAATGTTGGTGGTGGTTGGTGAGCGATGAACTGCTCTAAGTTAACAATATTGCATTCGGTGTCAACTATTTTTTTCAGTGGTATTGATGCCTCCAAACAAGCGCAATTCAACCTTCGTTTTTTGTTCCCAAGTCGACATGTTCCTGTGCTCCACTATTCGACATCAAACGATACTTGTCAAACAATTCCTCACAAAAAAAAAGGCCATCAACCGTTGGTAGATGACCCTTTTTATCGTTTAATGCACTAAGGAGTGCAGGAAATATGCTTATTACTTGCTTTCTGCCATGAAATACGGCTGTGCCATTTGGTAAAACCGCTCTTTGGCCATCGCAGTGTACTCCATGTCCCATTGCATCTGTCCATCGCTAAAAGCACACTTGGCATACGGCTCCATACACAAGGTTTGAAGATCCGAGTTCTGTACACTTTTATACAAAGACACATCCGTAAGGCACTTCAGAGCGGCATCATTTGAACTGTAATTTACATTGCGGCAATCGAGTGCGAATGTTTTGCAGAAATAGCCATCCTTCTCAAAAACCACTTTGTACTGGCTACCTGAACTCAGAAGCACTGCGTAAAAGCCTGTTTCACGCGCATTCACTTCACTCATCAAAGTATCAGCAGAGTAAATCGAAATTTTGACATTGTTCAATTTTTCAGGTGTCTTTTCCTTCTTCTTTCGTTTCGTCTCGTCAGTGTTTTCATAGACACCCTCTTCGACATACCCATAAAACAGAACTTGGGCGGATTGCGCCTGCATCGTCAAAGAAATAGTGACAATGGCCAAGGCGGACATTAGTTTTTTCATTGTTAGGTTCGAATAAGTTTAGGTTAGTATTGCGGTACTCACCCATCTCGAAGACAAACCAAGCCTTGAGAATCTGTTAGTACCACCCCTTTCTACTTAAAGAGTTTTAAAAAGGTTACGAATCACTCTGAATAATTTTGAACTTTTTAAATACAACTCCTTTAAGAACAGAAGCATTACCGCGCCATTGCTGGTTATGGCCTATCCATTTTCTCAATTTTTTTTTTTTGCTCCCGCCTAAACTCCGTAAAACCACCCTTCGACTGGGTAAACCTCTAAAACCAATGAGCAAATGCACCAAAACCCTTAATTTTTCTAGCTTTTTCAGGATTCACCTGTTTTTTTTCTCACGGATAAGCACCTATTTTTACAGCATGAATGTCCAGGAAATCATACTAAGGTGCTCCGTTATTGTGATCCTGTTGTATTGCCTTTCCGGAATACCCAGTACTTATGGCCAAGACGTTGATAGTGCTTCCACTTATCTTCAAAAAGCACTGGCTCAACCCCACTCCATTTCAAGAACAACCTATCTTCAAAAAGCCTTGGAATGGAGCATTCGAAGCAATCAGTCAGAAACAGAAATTGTTTCTTTATATCAGCTGGGACTTTCATACCAACAAAGTCAACTTTCAGCCAAGGCCAAAAAGAATTTTGAGAAATGTATTCAACGTGCCAAAAAAAGCTCATCCGAAAACTCAAAAATACTTGAGGCTCAATTTGAATCTACAATGCAACTAACGCAAATGGAATTGAGCGAAGGAGATGGAGGAAAGGCCTATAAACTGCTATCCGATATCCCAACCAATGCGCTTGCAGTTGTAGTGCCCATTCGAAAAAATGCTTATAATCGACTACGTGCACAAGCTTTGATGGCAAGCAATCGTGAAAATGAGGCGCTTTCGGTTCTGGATAGTCAATTCAAATGGGAGGTCGAAAACGACGATTACTATGGACAAATCGAAACCAGACTTGCAAGAGGAGATGTATATTCCCGGTTGAACAAGCAATCAGAGGCTCAGACCGAATATTTAGCAGCTTTGGAAATGGCCAAAGCTTTGGAGTCGGTTGAACATATCACTCGTTGCAACAATAAACTCGCCATCAATTTCCGTCAAAACGATCAGCTCGATAGGGAGCTATACTATCGCAATGGCAATGTTCAGAACTATCAGATGAACAACGACAATGTTGGTGTTTTCAACGAACAATATCAAATCGCTGATGCATATATCCAATCGAATCAATTGGACAAAGCCGAAAAGGTTGTCGCTGAAAACGTCACATTCAGTCAAAACAACATCGTCGCTACATCAACGCAAAACAATGAATTGCAAGCATTACAGCTCAAATCAGAAATTCTCTCAAAAAATAGTGAGGCCTATCGTGAGTTAGCAACGGCCTATGACAATAACAACAATCATGAAAAAGCTATTCAAAACTATCGCAAATACATGGCATTTCAAGATTCCGTGAATGCGATACGCGAACAAGAATTGCAGATTGCATTGTCCAATAGCTCTTTACTTGAAGGCAATGAAAAACGTATTAATGATTTGGAAAAGGATCGTGAACTCAGTGATCAACGTATTCAATTATTGGAACAAGAGAAAACCCTGGAAGGTGAGCGTGTATTTAAGCGTAACATTATCATAAGTGTTTTGATCTTTTGTGTGATGGCAGGAATAATTGGTGGCTATCTGTTCGTTCGTCTGACCCGATCACGCCGGAAGGCAGATAAGCTCATCGCGCTGCAAAGTTTGACTGGTCAAATGAACCCGCATTTCATTTTTAATGCGCTGAATTCCGTGAATGAATACATCGGCCACAACGATGAACGTGCAGCCAATCGCTATCTATCTTCTTTTTCCAAATTAATGCGGCAGGTGATGGACGATAGTCGCAAATCCTTCATTCCACTTCAAGAGGAATTGGATATGCTAAATCTATATCTACAATTGGAGCATGCGCGATTCTCTGATCGCTTCAATTATAGCCTTGAGGTTGACCCGAACATGGACATAGGAGCATTTGAAATACCCCCTATGCTCTTGCAACCCTATATTGAAAATGCCATCTGGCATGGTCTGCGCTATCGCGAAGAATTTGGTTCACTTTCAATTGCCATTAGCGAACACGAAAATGTTCTGGAAGTTGTGATCACCGATAATGGAATTGGCATCGAACGTTCCAAGGCCCTCAAAACTTCCAATCAACGCAAACAGCGCTCATTAGCGATGCGAAATACCGAGACACGCATACGTCTGATTCATGAAGTCTATAACTACCCTATTCAGTTGCATATTTCATCTGCATTTGCCAATGAACTATATCCCGGAACACGCGTGGTTCTGAGATGTCCAAACCAACCTCAAACGACCGAAGCATCATGAATGTCCTACTGATCGACGATGAAAAAACATCGCGCAATGTTCTGCGCAGTTACTTGACAAAATATTGCCCTGATGTGACGATAGCTGCCGAAGCGGAAAATGTGCAACAAGCCTTGGTCGCTATTCAGGACTACAATCCCGACCTCATTTTTCTGGATGTTGAAATGCCACAAGGCAACGGGTTCGATCTTTTGGAAGCAGTTGGTGAAGCTTCCTTCGAAACAATCTTCGTAACAGCCTATGATCAGTACGCTATTCAAGCCCTGAACTGCAGTGCAGCCTATTATTTACTCAAACCAGTAAGTATCGATGAATTGGTTGAGGCCGTTGACAAGGTCAGAAAAAGCATTGGTCAAACCATTGCAAAACCGCAGGCACGCGTGTTGCTGGAAAATTTTCAGGTACTTCAGGAGCAACAAAAAAAGCTCGTTCTCCCGCTACTTGAAGGCTTTGAGGTGGTCAAACTGGAAGACATTGTTTCCTGTGATGCCAACGACAATTTCACAGATTTTCATTTTGTAGATCGCCCAAAAATGATGATTTGCCGCACCCTCAAATTTTACGAAGAATTATTGGAACAATCCGGTTTTTTACGTGTCCACAAAAGCCATTTGATCAATTTAAATCACGTAACCAAGTACCACAAAGGCAAAGGTGGCGAAGTTGTCATGAGCAATGGCCAAACCATCGCAGTAAGCCCGCAAAAAAAAGATCAATTGATGGCGCATTTTTCGTTAGGGCGGTGATCCCACGCTGGCTTCGGCTCCGCTCAGCCAGCACAATGATGCGGCTCCGCTCAGCCTGAAATGATGATGTACCGAAGGAAGATGTGTTGACTGAGCGGAGTCGAAGTCAGCACAATGATGCGGCTCAGCCTGAAATGATGATGTACCGAAGGAAGATGTGTTGACTGAGCAGAGTCGAAGCCAGCACAATGATGTGGCTCCGCTCAGCCTCAAATGATGATGTACCGAAGGAAGATGTGTTGACTGAGCGGAGTCGAAGTCAGCACAATGATGTGGCTCCGCTCCGCCTGAAATGATGATTCACCGAAGGAGGATGTGTTGACTGAGCGGAGTCGAAGCCAGCACAATGATGCGGCTCCGCTCAGCCTGAAATGATGATGTACCGAAGGAAGATGTGTTGACTAAGCAGAGTCGAAGCCAGCACAATGACGCGGCTCCGCTCAGCCTGAAATGATGATGTACCGAAGGAAGATGTGTTGACTGAGCAGAGTCGAAGCCAGCACAATGACCCGGCTCCGCTCAGCCAGCACAATTACGCGGCTCAGCCTGAAATGATGATGTACCGAAGGAAGATGTGTTGACTGAGCGGAGTCGAAGTCAACACAAGCAACATAATTGTAGACAAATCAATCCAATTCCCCTGCATTCAATCTACGAATAAACTCACCCGCAATCATTTTGTGTGTTGCTGGGCTTGGATGTGCATCGCCTTTGAGCGTATGTTCTCCTCCGTAGTTCAACCATGTAGAGAGGTCCACGAATCGAATTCCTTTGGCTTTGAGTTTTGCTTTGAATGTTGCGAAATCCTCGGGTTTAAAGCCGATGTAATTGGGATAAATCAATACAATGAATTCATCGTTTCCGAATTGTTGCGCATAAGCTCGTTTGCTTTCGGCTATCATTTCAGTAACCAATTCCAAATGTGAATCACCAAGAGCAAGAGGAAAGTCCAATTCAAATTTCTTGACGATATTATCCTGGTATAACCACTCATAAAGTGCTGAACGAATAGGTCTTCCGTCTTTAAATAATTTATTGCGCACTACCCTACCATCTTTTAGCTCATAGTTCGGCGCTAAATGTAACCAATCCGTGTGGCGGGCCATTGTACCCAAACTTCGGTATACATGATCCCAAAAAAACACGTAGACCCCCATGCCCTTTTGTTCACGCACTTGAGTCTTCAATGGTAGATTTTGCAACTTTGCAAGCACATGATTGGTTCCATGACTACTTGTCGCAAAATTATAGGCATTGCATCGCTGGGATAATTGCTGAAAATAGTACGGAAAAGTTGCCGTGTCCTCCACCCCAAATCCAAAGGCTATAGAGCAACCAAAAAATGCAGCATACTCACTTCGAGAACTATCATGACCAGGCGTAAATCTCTTCCGATAGCTATCCATTGTATATCTCACATCAAAAAAAGTATCGCCATCAGCAACTTTGCATTCGGTATAGATTGAATCCGGTTCAGGCATTGAGCCAACCAAACGACTGATATGATCATCAGGAAGAGCAGGAACACTGAAGTCTTTGAATTTGGCTCCTGGCCTTCCCAAGCTGAAGTAGCAAAATATTTCCACTCCCAACACTAAAATAAAAAGGATGATCAAATTCGTGGCTACTATCCATTTCTTGCGCATTGCAAATGCGGCAGCGTAGAATGAAAGAATGACAACGGCGATGTATCTGATCAATCGATCGTTGGAGGTGACCTTCTCAACGCTGTGGAAATAAACAAATAGAACGGCACCCAACGCCAACCAGAATAAGGCATAACGACGTATTTGTTGGGCGCTCATTAACATGCCGCTAATATAATCGTGATGGCCAGTAGTCCATTCAAACAACTTTCTCCGAATACCACTTATTCGACAAAAAAAAGAGCCGGACAAGCCGGCTCTTTTCTTAAAATCCTATTCTATTAGAAATTCAACGCGTCTTTGAAATTGCGGAATTCCATGTCCTTTTTCGCTTTAGCACCCAAGGTAGAATCCTTCTGTACTGCAGACTTCAAGTTATTTACAACTGCGCTGCTTTCGTTGCTGCGGGCTGCAATGATTGCACGAAGGTAATCAGCCAAACCGCTGCTGTCTTTGCTGGCTTCCAAATCAGCCGTTGCACCGCTGTTGTCTTTGTTCAACAACTTAGCCAATGCAGTGTTGAAGGTTTTGTAAGATCCGAATTTAGAAATTGCAGCACTGTAATTGCCATTCTGAATGTCGATCAAACCTTTGTTGTATTGAGTTTCTGGAGCAGAACCAGCTTCGTTCAAGTAAGTCAAAGCACCTTTGCGATCACCTTTGATGCGTGTTGCAACACCCATGTTGTTGCTAGTCTCAGCTGTCTTCTTCATGCTATATGCTTTAGACCAAGAAGCCTCAGCATCAGCCATTTTGTTTTGCATGTAATACACATTACCCAAGTTGGTGTGTGAGCGGTAATCAGCATCCGATTTAGCAGTAGCCGCTTTGTAGATCGCAACCTTTTGATCCAAATTGTCAGTCAATGTAGCTGCCTTCATCAGCTCCTCGTATTTCAATGAAGATGGATTAGAAGCAGCGATAGCTGTCAACTCTTGATTAGTGTAACCCATTTCCTTGTAGTTTACACGGATAGTAGCACGACGCAATGCTGGGAAAATCACCTTCTGGATTTCAGTGTAAGTCTTCGAAATGTTTTTGATTTCCTTTTCACGTTGTTGGAAATCTTTTGTCATTTGAAGAACATTCAAAATGATGTTGCGGTCTTCGATGTTTGAGCTGGTCATAGCCTGGCTGAAACCTTCCCAGTCCTCACCTTTTGGAGTCAACATAACGTTTTCGATAGTCACGTTAGTCAACTTCATTTTCTTGATCATGTCAGCTAAAACTTTTTTACCAGCTTCAGCACGCTCTTGTGCCAAACCATCGTTAAGCATCAACTCACCTTCAGGTGAAGCATAAGATTCGATAACGATGCTAGTGATCACCAATTTCGGGTTACGTGAACAAGAATCGATGAATTTGCCCAAATCAGCAATATCCGCTTGCTTCAATTCAGCTGGCTTCAAAGCGCTGCTGTTGTAATCGAAGTTGACGATTGCTTCTTGTTTTTTCTCTACGAAATCTACAAAATTGTCTTTGCAGCCAATGGTCTTATCATCATTCTTCATAAGATAAGGCGTAGTAATCACGCCTGTACCAATAACCATAGGATCAAAAGAAGCCTCTTTGCTACCTTGCTTACCATTGATACGCAATTGCAATGTGCTATTGTCCATAGCTGGCTTGTAGCCAATTGTAGATTCGTAACTGAACGATTTACCAGTTTTGTAAGGAATAACGTCGCCGTTACCAACAGCTTTCTCTCCTTGGAATGCCTTCATTTTGAATGCAGTTTCACCACCTTCATAAACGAGCACTGGAGTAGCTTCAGCATACACCTTCTTAGCGAAGTATTTTTCAGGGAATTTACCAGTAATTTTCAAATCGATGCTATCACCGTGTACTTCTAATGGATCTGGAGATGAATCGGCACCCAATTCTTCTTTCAATTTATCCATTTTCTTTAAACCATTGCAGCTCACGATTGCCACGCTGGTTGCCACAGCTATCATCAGATAGAGACTGTTCCTTTTCATGCTTACGTTAAATTTTTATGTATTGATATTTAAAAACTGTCTAAAATCGCGGCAAATCTATAAACTTTCTCGGGTTATACAAGAGAATTTGAGCATTGAATGCGCAGTTTATCCACAATTTTATCCGCAAGGCTACGCTTAAGTGGCGCAATTCCAAGAACCCCGATAAAGTGCATTCAGGAACGCATCAGGACATTCCTGAAAATGTCGGACTTGAGAACAGTTTCGGCGTACTCATCTGACCAATTGCTGCCCGCTGTTATCCCTCCACCAACATAGAGTACAAATCCAGCTTCATTTCTGCGTGCACAACGAAGCAGAACATAGACATCGGCATCACCATTGGGCTGTTCAATGCCCAATAAACCTGTATAAAAACCCCGGCCATGCGGCTCATTTTGACGGATATAGTCCATTGCCAGCGCTTTGGGAAGTCCACAAACTGCAGGAGTCGGATGCAATTGTGCTGTCCAAAACCCCACCGTTTCTTCGGAAGTAAATGTGATGTCGTGCGCCAGATGAATCAAATGCCCAGCCCTCCTTTCATAACGTTCAGAGACTACAATATCAGCAGCGCCAAAGGACCATAATACACTCACAATGTAGTCTTTGACTACAAGCTCCTCATGTATTTCTTTATCCGTCCAAGGCACATTTTGATCAACGGAACGGGTACCAGCGAGCGCTATGGTAGAAAATTGATTACCTCGTCTGACAATCAACTTTTCAGGTGTTGCACCCAGCCACTCCTCGCCCGATGGAGTCTCGAATTGAAAAACACAAGCCATTGGATAAGCGATACAAAGTTGCTCAAAAATGGATTGGCTTGTTATTGAAGTAGGCGTTGAAGCTACAACCAGCCTGCTGAGCACAACTTTTTCCAGTTCAGAGGTTTGCATTTTATCTACCGCCTGTTCAATGAGGTTTTGATAGGCTTCGATTCCGATTTCAAAGGATGGTTTATTCCCGTAATATGCGGTGTCCTGAACCCAAATTTTACCTTGAAATGAACTCAATTGAAATACCTCCCGAGTTTCATCTTGAACCGGCAAGGCTACGATTGCTTCACGGAGCGTAGTGTCACCCATTGCTTTTCGAAACTTTGATGAGCACTGTCAAACGAGACACTGCAAGTACATTCCGATCTTCATCCACTATTTCAATGTTCCATACGTGTGTGTTGCTACCGCGATGGATCAACTTAGCGCAGCCTGTTACTGTACCGGATCGCTTGCTTTTGATATGATTGATATTGAGCTCAACGCCAACAGCCATTCCACCGATAGGATGCACCAGCAATGCCGAACCATAGCTGCCTATCGTTTCAGCGAGAGCTGCACTGGCACCGCCATGCAATAAGCCGTAGGGCTGATGCGTGCGCTGATCGACAGGCATTGTAGCTTCAACATATCCCTCTTGAAGCACAGTAAATTGCATGCCTAACGCACCTAGAAGTGTATTCTCACTGAATTTATTGGCGGTTTCGATATCAAAAATCATGTAGCGAAGATATTATTGAATCCTTTGGTTTCGGGTTATCAAGATCATCTTTGTACAGAATCTGTCATCTTCCTGAATGACATCACATTTGTGTGATCAAGCCACCGATACACACTTGATACACGACACAAATGATTTTGTGACTCTTATCTCAGCTAAACCACAACTCGATGACTAGGATACTACTAATCATTTTATTATTCATCAGCCAAATCGGCTTTTGTCAAACAAAAAGGAAAACCATTTACTTTGGAATTACCAAAGGCGTGACTTCTAATCGAGTAGTCTTCAAGGAATTTTATGATCCGATAGAAACCTTTTTAGGATACGGCTATAAAACATATTCCAAAAATAGCCCTTATCTGTTTCATATCAGTGCTTTTGATGGTCGTCGTCTCGGTCTGGTTGGAACAGCGGGTCTCGATCGTATGTATTTGAGATACACCTATTTCACACGCATCTATGACAATACCGCCAACCATGGTCAAACCACTTACGGTGAACGCAGGGGATACATAATAGACGGGGATTTCAGCTTTTTTAATTGGTCCTTAAAAGCTAGGTTGAATCTATACCCGACGGATTGGCCCGTTCAAGCATATTTAAATTTTGGCGTGAGCGGCACGATTATGAAACCTCAATTTCAAAATGTTACATACTTTGTCCATAATTGGAGGTCTACCTATTTTGCATACGCCGACTTTCCCCCATCTCATTCTTCAGAATACACCGAAGAAATAGTCCCTTATGAAACCATAGCTGCTGAACGTCACTTTGCTTTTTGGCCTGCTTTAGGATTGGAAATAACGTATCCATTTAGCATTTATCAAATCGGAATAAGTGGTACAATACAACAAGGAAACATGGCGGTTCTGCCCAATTCCTCTCATATGGCACAATATTCCGCACGCGTGCATTTTTGTGTAGGGCTTTAGTTCTTAAAGCTGCATTTTAAGATGACCATGAGCTCATCTATCTTTGTCCCATGCAAGAAGCAATGGGCTACCGCATCTTATTGGTCGAGGATGAAGAAAGTCTGAG
>JBDKJN010000426.1:0-6945 GCA_039796595.1 Bacteroidota bacterium | reverse complement strand
GCAGTTAGCGTTACGCCCTGTCCAGAGCAGATTCCAAGATCGATTACCGATGAACTTATTTGTACATCGGGTATGGCTAAAACAGTAATTGGACTTGTATCAGAGCCAGTACCGCATGCGTTTGTCGCAACCAAAGTAACAGCGTAATTACCCGTGTTGGCATAAGTTACAGCAGGTGGTGATGCACCTGTAAATGTAGCAGGACTGCCACCTGTAAATGTCCATGCATAGTTGGTTATAGCCAAATTACACGGATCTACAAATGCAGAAGATTGTCCGGTGGTATTTGCACAAACAGATGACGGGGTTGTGACATCCACAACTGGTGTTGTATTCACCGTAATGACTTCGCTATCGGTGAAAAGTCCACACGAGTTTTGCATTTGCAATGTGATGGTGTAAATACCTACAGATTGCAATGTAAAAACGGGTTCCAATGAGCTGGAAGAAGTGCCGCTTGTATATGTATAGGCTCCGTTGTCAGGATCACAAGGAAGATCCGAGTAGGAAACAACCCAAGCAGTACCCGTGTTACAAGAGTAGAAATTGGTGGGCGAGGTGTTGTCGGTGGTTACGGTCATGGCAACGCATCCGTCGTTGTCATTTACTGTGAAAATTGGAGTTGGGGCTTGTTCAATACATACTTGTTGTGTTGCTACGGATGAACCACAAAAGTTGGTTGCGGTTAGCGTCACGGTGTAAACACCAGGAAGGGTATAGACATGTGATTGGTTAGCCAAGGTAGTAACCATCACATTGGCTGAACCGTCGCCGAAATTCCAAGTATACGTTCCGGTTTGTGCGCAGTTGTTGTTGAAACCTGGGGTACTGTTGTTGATGAAAGAAACACTTGTATTTACACATGCCGGAACTGGTGTCGGGGTAAAAGCAGCTACTGGAGTGCTATAAACTTTAACTGGGAAAATCGTAGCAACAGATTGATCACAGTTGTTGGTTGCAGTGATACTGAATGTGTATCCACTAGGATTTGTAGAACAAGAAGTTCCACTGTAGGAGTGACAAATTTCTGTCGGTGGTGGGTGATTGAGGAGGACCGTAGGACTGCCATCGCCAAAATCTACCAAATAAGTAGTGGAACTGTGGTTGCCTGCGTAGTTGTTTAGAGGGAAGCAAATGTTTAATGGTCCGCAACCTTGTGTTCCACCTGGATTGGCAGCTCCAATAGATGGGTTAGTGATATTGGACACATAATATGTTTCCGATGAAGTACAACCATTGCTTCCGGTCACAGTATATACTAAGTCAAAAACGTCCGTTCCAGAATAAGCGTGGGTTACACCTTGCGGCGAACTTGAGCCTGTCCAGTTAGGAGAGCCATCGCCCCAATTGATAGTGTAGTTGGTGTTTCCGGTTGTTGTACCGGCATCAAAAACAGCTGGAGTAAATGTTAAGTCACCCGTACATTGCGTAAATGAAGTGATTGGATCGGTCAATTCAACGTCAGGGAGACGACGAACGGTAACCACTGAGGTGAAAACATCCTCACAACCATTGGATGCGGTAACCGTGAGGGTAACTGTGAAGTTTTGATTCCCACTACCAATTGCTGTAGAAAAGGTATGTGATGGGTTCGCTGCAGAGCTGCTGCCACCATCACCAAAATCCCAGTCGTATTGACAACCTGCGCATCCTGTTACGTTGCTTGTGAATTGAATGGGCGTGCTTGCACAAGGAGTATTATTTGGAGCGAAAGTGAAAGATGCGTTTGGCGCAGGGAGTACCGTAACTGTAATTTGATCCGTTTGCCCTGCACATCCTGTGCCACCAGCAAGAGTTAAAGTGTAAACTGTAGTTACGGTTGGCGAAACGGAAGGATTTGCAACTTGAGCTGGAGCAGGACCTGGGGCTGCTGTCCACGTATAGGTTGGTGTGCCACCAGGATTGACGGCACTTGGATTGCCTCCTAAAGTAACAGGCTCACCTGCACATATGGTAACATTGTTTCCCGCATCCGCAGTACATTGTCCAAACGCAACATTTGTTAGGCACAGCAAGAGGCCTAACAAACATAAATAATGTTTGATTGAAATGGTAAAAGGATTCAAGTTGATTGTGTCCGTATTATAAAGCGCAGCAAAGATAGTTATTCCATCAAGGTCTAGCTAGGGTAAAGACCTGAATTGCGATGCTTTGGTTGCATTTTTTTAGGCTGACCTAAGTCATTCTTTTAGTTGGATCGAATAATTTCATGATTTCTAATGGGTTAGAAAATCGCGCAGCCAAGTGTAGAGGTGTTCTATTCCTTTAAGTTACTTGGTCTTACTGATTGAATGCGAGCATAGGAACTTGTTGCGAATATTCATCTGAAGTTTGGAATAGGACTAATTGGGGTAAAGACGCATAGTTTTTCCCTCAACTCCGACGCGCTTCATCCGCATTGTACGAAACTCTCCACGGAGGTACATCTCGAATTGATCACCGTAATGCGCACTCATCACGTTTCCGCTTTGTCCTGCCGGAGTGATATTCAGAGCACTATCCGGATGAGCAAAGTCAGTTATGATGCGCATTTGTGACCCGTAAAAAACCTTGTAATGGAGTGAACTGTCGGGGTAATAGCCGGCTTGGCGGATGCTTTCGTTTCCACCGTAAACTTCTTTTGGACCAAGGTTGAAGAAGGGGCGGAAGAGGGCCACTTCGCCAAGAGGATGTTTGATTTCGATTTTGGCAGCGTTGGCCCAAAGCCACTCCTTGGGCTGTTCGCCATATTCTTCTTTTAATCGTGCAATGGCGCGACGATAGGCCCTTTCAAAAATTTGATCTCGGGTCTCAATTTCTTTAGTGCGCACATCATCCCACCAGCGCGAGTTGGCCAGAAAAAATAAGTGCCCATATGCTCGTTGCATTTGATGCGTTTGTATGAATAGTTGATAACGAGGAGCGCTGATTTCATCTTCTATAGCTTCTTGCATGATGTGGTACAACAAAGCGTTAAACAATGTTGGAGCCGACGATTGTGGATCATATTTACCATCCCAGTCAAAGAGTACGCGAATATTTTCATCCATTGATGATGGCGCAGTTATACTGTTCTTTTCCAGTACACTGAAAATTTCACGCATCACTTTGGCGTCCATCGGATTGGTGTGATCGTTCATAACGTTCTTGATGTTTTCCATATCCCAATCATTAGCTGCGTCCAATAACTGAACAATACGATCGGCACGATATTGCGGTTTGTAATACCCTGGATACCACAATTCAGCTATACTATCACCTTCGCTTATTTGCATGCGTTGTGGCCAATCGTTGGCGCTATAGATATACCCCTTTTCGGGATTGATGTTTTTTGGGTTTTGATCAAAATCATAGTAACCAAGGAATTCATCACGTCCACTGGCACCATCTAATACGGTCCAACTGTTCACGTGAGCGGGTCGTTTCAATAGGTGCGCACAGGCCCACCACGCCACATTTCCATCTGCATCGCCATAATTGACGTTTAATCCAGGCGCATGAATAAGAGGCAGCCCAGCTTCAAACTCCTTCATGTTCTGAGCATTGTTTAAAGTATAGAGCGCATCGATGTTGCGGTTGTCTTTCTGGGTGTATGACCAAAAGATGCTGATGGGCGTACTTTCATCTTTAAGGCGCAATGCATCATTTATGATTGGTCCGTGAATCGTGCGTTGAATGGTTATCAAAGTGTCTTCACCACCCTTAACCTTGATTTTTTCAGTGTGCTGGTGCAGGTTATGCCATTGCCCGGCATTCAACATTTGCTGGTCTTTTATTTGTTCACGATAAAAGTCAACATCGTCATTGAGCAACATGGTGAGTCCCCAGGATAGACGTTGATTGCGTCCTACTAAGGCGAACGGAATACCTGCCATAAAATGACCGTACATTTCAAATCCAGGGCATGTTAGATGTGCTTCGTACCACGTTTGTGGTAGGTTATAACCAATATGGGTATCGTTACAGAATAGCACTTTTCCAGATTTGGTTTTTTTACCACTAACTACCCAGGCATTGCTGCCTTCGAGGCTGGATACTGGTAAGGCCTCTGCGATGGACTGCAAACCTTGATGTAGCTCAATGTCTACAGTATTATTGGCTCCAAACAGAGGGCGGGTCAGCGAACTATCACTGCTTGACGGAATGAAAGATTCAGAGTTGTCATGATACAAAGCGAGATCTCGAATGTAATCTTCACCGCAATTTTTTGCGATGTAATCCATGATGAATTCCGTTTTTTGACCTTGCGAAAAACTGAAGGACATTGCACCCAAAATATAGTACATGTCCTCAACTCCAAAAGGTTCAGGAGTGATACCAATGATGCCATATTCGCGGGGGACATCTCCATTTTGTACATATTGATTAACCCCCGTAAGATAAGCTTGAACATCATCGTAGATGGGCTGTCCTTTTAATGTCTCAAAGTATGCCGCAGATTGTCGAGCGTATTCAGGGGTTCCAAGTGTGCGGAAAAGGTGGTCCACTTTGATCACGGGTTGGCCAAAAAATTCCGCTAACCGGCCGCTGCCAACACGACGCAAAAGGTCCATTTGAAACAATCGTTCTGCGGCATGACGATAACCGAAAGCTTGATACAGGTCATGTTTGTTTTGGGCTTGAATCGATGGCACGCCATATTTATCGTAGTGTATTATTACTTCTGCTTGAAGTCCTTTTAGTGGAAACGAACCTTCATATAGCGGTTTAGAATTGCGCATCCAGGCGTATACAAGTCCAATGAAAATTACGACCAATGAAAGGATGATCAATCCAAATTTTTTCAAGCGTTTCATGCCACGAAAATAGGACAAACCGAAGTGTCATTCATGAATATCATGATGAGGTTAATCTCTTCGCGTTTTTCGTGCAACAATGATCGATTTGTGTGAGTCTTGAAGTTATTATATGAGAGAAGTGTCTGAAATACACTATGTTTGTTGCATGCGACTTTCGTGTTTGCTTTTGGTGTTGATTTGGAGCCCGTTTTGGGCTCTTGGACAAAGCTATTTTCTCAACGGAGACGCAACGGCACTGGGCAACGATTGTTATCGCGTCACAGCAAATAGCGATTGGCAGAATGGAACAGTGTGGTATAGTGATCAGTTGAATCTGACTCAAGATTTTTCCCTCGAATTTGATATGTATTTCGGCACTACAGATGCCAATGGCGCCGACGGAATGGCCTTTGTATTACAAACAGTTGGTACGAATGCAATTGGCTTAAGCGGCGGTGGAATGGGATACCAGGGGTTTAATCCTTCATTCGGTATTGAATTCGATACGTTTGTTAACGCGGATGTTTATGATCCCAATTATGATCATGTGGCGTTTTTGAGAAACGGAAACATTTTTCATAATTCCAATGACAATTTAGCTGGTCCGGTAGCCGCTACTGCTGGCCAAACCAATATTGAAGATGGACAAGCGCATCAGGTAAAAATTACCTGGGACGCAAGTACTCAACTGGTTTCATTGTTTGTCGATTGTCAATTTCGATTGTCCGAAAACATTGATTTGGTGAATTCCATTTTTCAAGGCAATACAATGGTTTATTGGGGATTTACAGGGGCAACAGGAGGCATGTTTAATGAACAAAGAGTTTGTTTGGACATCGTTGTAAACAATACACCGAGCATGTATTCGGTTTGTGCCGGGGAGCCTGTAGCACTGGCTGCCAACGGTTCGTTGGCGGGTAGTGTCGAGTGGTCACCAGCGGCAGATTTGGACGATCCTTATTCATTTACCCCTACTGCATTTCCGACTCAAAGCACAACGTATTGCTATACCTACACGGATTTTTGTGGTGAGTCCACCGTAACATGTGTTGAAGTAGTGGTTATTCAACCTCCAACGATTGTTCTAGATCAAGAGTGGATATATTGTGAAGGTGATACTTACACCATAACTGCAACTGTAACAGGCGGTGCAGATATCCTTTGGTCGACAGTTAATGGTGGATTCAACGGTTCATTCGATGGTGCCTCGGTGACTGTAAGTATGGAAGGGGAGTATACGGTTGAAGCTTTTCCTTTTATGGCCGAGTGTAGCGCGTCAAGTTCGACTTCTGTTGTGGTTATGCCCTTGCCACCATTTTCTCCATCGCCAATGTACATCTGCCCTGATGAAGAATTTATTATGGAAGTACCATCAGTCTATAATGTAATAGCCTGGTGGAATGGATCGAATGATCCTTCGGTCATGGTCAATCAGGGTGGAAACTATACGGTCGAAATTGAAGAAAATGGATGCACGGATGTCATCACCTGGGAAATTATTGAATGGGAGGTTCCAGTGATCGACTTAGGTCAGGATATCGAGTTTTGTTTTGAAGATCAAGCGCTGGTGCTGGATGCTGGTACCACAGTGACATGGAGCGATGGGTCACAAGCAGCCACTATTGATGTATCGACATCGGGAGTGTATCAAGCCCTTTGGACAGATGGCAATTGCACAGTGTCGGACGAAATAACCGTTGCAGTTACCAACATGCCGCAGGTTGTGCTGAGTGGGCCGAATGGATTTTGCCTTGGGGATGAAGTTGAATTGGTGAGTAGCCAATCTGGTGTTTGGAGCGAAGGTACTGTAGGGACTTCGATACTAGTGAACACTGAAGGGCAATATGCTATCACCGTTGTTGATGGACCTTGTGAGACATCAGAAACGATTCAGGTAAGTGTTTGGGATGTGCCTGGTTTGGAATTGGGCCCCAATGTAGTACTCTGTGATGATCAACAAATTGTATTGAACGCTGGTGATGATGATGTTTCAGTGGCGTACGAATGGAGCACGGGAGAAATATCTTCATCTATTGATGTAGAATTTTCCGGGTGGTATTATTGCGATAAATCTAATTTGTGTGGAGTTGTTTCGGACAGCATTTACATAGAATTAATGGACTGCCAATCGGAGTTGTTTATACCCAATTCGTTTACTCCCAATGGCGATGGTATCAATGACATTTGG
>JBDKJN010000425.1:0-9801 GCA_039796595.1 Bacteroidota bacterium | reverse complement strand
TTAACTCCAAATGGTGACGGGGATAATGACTTGTGGTTATTGGGCGGTATCGAGTACTACCCAAGTGCGAAAATTCAAGTATTCAATCGTTGGGGACAATCGGTGTTTGAATCTCGAGGTTATAATAATCCTTGGGATGGATCATACCAGGGCCAACAATTGCCGGTTGCAGATTATTATTTTGTGATTGACTATGCCGAAGACAAAGAGCCTATCACGGGAACTGTAACCATTAAATATTAATGCCGGAAATCATGACGAATATTAGCCTAAAATATACTTCTTTGATCGTTGCAGTTTTGCTGTCGTTCATGTCATATGGACAACAGGTCAATCGCAGATCTCAATACAGTATCAATCCTTATTTTGTGAATCCAGCGGTGGCAGGTACGTTGAATCAAATTCCCATTTACGCTACGTATCGCAATCAATGGGCAGGCTTCAAAGGTGCGCCGACAACCTACATGGCGAGCTTTCATGCTCAAGGTTCGAAAAACAGTGGTTACGGTGCCATTTTAAGTCACGATAATACGGGTGGTGCAATCTCCGAAACTTCATTAGAAGCTACCGGAGCTTATCATATCGAGTTAAATAATTACGACGCAGTGAGTTTTGGTTTAAGTCTTACTGCTAGTCAGTATAAGTTTGATAATGGTAAACTAACGGTATATGATGTGGATGACATTGCTCTAAACGGAGGACAGGCCGAAACGCGCCTAAACCTGGATGCCAATTTCGGTTTTATGGTGTACGGATCAAACTACTATTTCGGAGCTTCCGTTCCACAGCTTGTTCAATCCAAACTTAAATTGACAGCTGCATTGGATCCGTCCGATAATCGCAATATGCGTCATTACCAAGTTATGGGAAGTTATAAGTACAGTGTAAATGGTACTTGGGATATTCAACCGAGTGCATTTATGCGATTTACACCAGTAACGCCTGTTCAAATGGATTTGAATGTTCGTGCAACGTATCTAGAATCCCTCTGGGGTGGCTTATCTGTAAGGCCAAAAGAAGGATTGGGCATGTATTTGGGAGCATACAAACAAAACTTTCTGTTTGGATATTCTTTCGATTATTCAACCAATATGACAAAAATGTTAAGTCCGTTTGCGCACGAGGTTATTGTTGGATATATAATACCCGGCAAACGCGGCAGGTATTTTGCTAAGGGAGCACTTGGTCCTCGTGTATTAGAGAAGGGCCGTGTAAAAAAATAATCTTTATGAGAGTCATCTTCTTTTTGTTTGTGATGCTTGGTGTGTCACATTTTAACGCTTCTGCGCAAGTTGTAACTTTAGTTGTTGAGCAAGTTGAAAACGCTGGCCGAGTGCCGGGCAAGACCTATCGATTGTATGCAGTTACGACCAATACAACGGATAAAGTTTTGGTGGTTTATGGTGACTCGATCACTCCACTTTACATCCGAAGTTCAAAGCCGTTTTTTCAGGCTTCCACAGGCGGCCCTACGGCGCAAGGGTCTAACCGGAAGATGCGTGCTGAGTCAGATAGCCTTCGCCACGATTCATGGATTACCATTGGAGGGGAAGATAATTACGATTGTAAAATCAATTCTCTAAATATGGATTTTGTTGAATTTGAAAATGGCAAATCGATAGAAGTCCCGAAGGATGGCGCTTGGTTTACTATTCCTACGGATCGTCAAGCTGAGGCGGGTGAGGATAAGAAGGTACTTCTTGGCCAATTCACTACGCGTGGAACACTGGAAGGACAGCTCAATATTATGACCAAGGATGCAGCAGGTAAGTCCTATAGGCAATCGGGTTTGAAATTCAGTACCGTCAAGAAATAGCGATGGATTTCCTGATGCAACAAAGACTCGAAGACATGTTCTTCGAAGCAGATGCACTTATTAAACAAGGGCGAATAACCGATGCTATAAGCATCTTGGAAGCTATTTTAATAGAGAGCCCTGATTTCGGAAAGGCTTACAACCACTTGGGTTGGATCTACGAAACCAAATATTTTGAATACCAGAAGGCATTGGATCATTATCGGAAATGCCTTGTTTACTCTCCGCAGTATACGCCTGTATATACCAATATGAGCGTGGTACTTTCCACCCTGGGTAAGTTCGATGAACAAGAAAAATTGCTGAAACAGGCCTTGGAGGTACCGGGTATCGATAGAGCGGCTATGCACAACGAAAAGGGTATAATGCACGAATTGTGTGGACAGTATGACCTCGCTATACAGGCCTTCCGTGAAGCGGTGCGTTACACTTTGGTAGATGCAAATCTCGAAATGTATCTCAAGAGTATCGAACGTTGCACGCGTAAAAAGCAAGTGCTGCAGGCCTAATCGACGCTGCAATTACCCAAGCCCCCACGAAAATGCCAATCGACCTGGGTGATTTGGATTTAGCCCTCGATGCTCCGTTGTATTCACCGACCATGGTTTTATTGTCCAAGATCCTTCTGTTTCAGGGGATTGCAATCGAGCAAATGGACACTTATGCTATGAAATGAAAGTTCGTGCGGAGTCATTTGCAAATCCATCCGATAGGGGCCAGTAACCAATACATTTACATTGACGATATTCTTAAGGTTTACAATCATTGCATCCCCTTTCGTTGTTATTTTCGCACGGCGCATCTTAAGGTGTGCTAAAGTAGATTCAATAAACAATCGAAATGACTAAAGAGGAATTGGAGTTCAACAAGAACGAAGACAAAATGATGCAATTGATCGGACAATTGCAACGAAAACTAGATCAAGTTTTCCTCGGTGGTGGAAAATCACGAATTGAGAAAGAACATGAGAAGGGAAAACTAACTGCTCGGGAACGCATCGACTATTTATTGGATCGCAACAGTAAGCGCATTGAAATTGGTGCGTTGGCTGCCGATGAAATGTATGCAGAACATGGAGGATGTCCCAGCGCAGGTGTCGTAGTGGTCATGGGATACGTCCAAAAGAAATTATGCATTGTTGTCGCTAATGATGCTACCGTTAAAGCAGGTGCGTGGTTTCCGATGACAGGAAAAAAGAATTTGCGCGCACAAGAAATTGCGATGGAAAACCGGATACCGATAATATATCTGGTTGATAGTGCGGGCGTGTATTTGCCCATGCAGGACGAGATATTTCCAGATAAAGAAAATTTTGGTCGGATTTTCCGGAACAACGCACAGATGAGTAGTTTGGGTATTCCACAAATTGCTGCAATAATGGGAAGTTGTGTAGCAGGTGGCGCATATCTCCCAATCATGAGCGACGAAGCTATGATCGTTGATAAAACAGGGACTATATTTTTGGCGGGCTCGTATCTGGTGAAGGCGGCCATTGGCGAGGACATCGACAATGAAACGCTTGGAGGTGCCACAACACATTGTGAACTTAGTGGTGTGACGGACTATAAAGCTAAGGACGATAAAGATGCTTTGGATCGCATAAAAAAAATAATGGGTTCAATGGGCCGTATTGGCAAGGATGCTGGATTTGATCGAATCGCTTCTGCCGAACCAACACGCTCAATTCAACAGATCTATGGTATACTCCCTGGTGATCGTGTAAAGCCTTACGATACATGCGATATCATCAGATGTTTGGTGGATCAAAGTTCGTTCGATGAATATAAACCAGATTATGGTAAAAGCATCGTCTGTTGCACTGCACGAATTGATGGTTGGTCGGTAGGCATTGTTGCCAACCAACGAATGATGGTCAAAAGCAAAAAGGAAGGCATGCAATTGGGTGGCGTGATTTACAATGACAGTGCAGACAAGGCGGCTCGGTTTATTATGAATTGCAATCAAAAAAATATTCCGCTGGTTTTCTTACAAGACGTTACGGGTTTTATGGTTGGATCGCGAAGCGAACACGCCGGTATTATCAAGGACGGAGCAAAATTGGTGAATGCGCAGAGCAATAGCGTCGTGCCCAAGTTTACAATTATCATGGGTAATAGTTACGGTGCTGGAAATTATGCGATGTGCGGTAAAGCCTACGACCCTCGTTTAATAGTGGGATGGCCGACGGCGCAGGTGGCAGTTATGGGCGGTGCTCAGGCTGCAAAGGTGTTGTTACAAATTGAAGTTGCTTCACTAAAGGCCAAAGGTCAGGAAATTACACCAGAGAAAGAGAGTGAAATGTACAACAGCATTAAAGCCAAGTATGATCAACAAATTTCTCCTTACTACGCTGCGGCTCGACTATGGTTGGATGCTATTATCGATCCGGTAGAAACAAGAAAGTGGATTAGTATGGGCATCGAAGCCGCCAATAACGCGCCCGCTGAGCGTGCATACAATGTTGGTGTGATACAAACTTAATTAACATGACTGAACGGTTTTTTTCATTTTTTGATCAAAACGGTCTAACGAAAATTATACTCATTGCTCTTGCGTTCCGGCTTGTTGCTGTTGTTGGATCACCGGGGTATTTGATGCATGATGATCATTTTTTGACCGTGGAGCCAGCATCGAGTTGGGCAGTTGGTCATAATTTTAATGAATGGCTTCCGACTGCAGAAAACAAAAGGCTTTCTCCTGAGCCAATAAGCTTTTTGTACCCTGGTACTTTGATGCTTGGCTTTAAAGGACTTCACGCTATCGGCATTCATGACCCTGTTCAACAAATGGTTGTAATGCGACTTTTGCACGCTTTGTATTCTTTGCTCACTATAGTTCTTGTGTTCAGAATCACTGCCCATTGGAGTTCGCACCGCAATGCTGTTGTTGCTGGGTTGTTGATGGCGACTCTGCTCATCATGCCGACATACAGCGTTCGTAGTTTAGTGGAGCTGGTTTGTATGCCTCCATTGCTTGCAGGTTATTGGTGGATTATTCGCGCGCAAGCGGTAGTTGGAAATGCCAAAAAGGAGTTGCTTCATACGCGCTATTTCTGGGCCGCTGCTGCGATCATGGGGTTAGCCGTTGGTGTGCGTTATCAATTGGGGTTGGCGGTAGCGATCACAGGACTAGTCTTACTTTTTCAAAACGGTTGGAGATCTTTTATGGCATTTGGAGCGACATCACTGATGGTGTTTTCGCTAACCCAAATCGATGATATTCTGTTATGGGGTGGTAAGCCATTTCAGCACTTGATGGGATATTTCGCATATAACAAAGAACATGCTCTTCATTACCCAGGATCACCATTCACCTACCTGAGTTTTATTGGCTTTTTTATTCTGCCTCCTGTTAGTCTTTTTTTGTTTTTTGGAGCGTTTCGTTCTGGTCGCAAGTACATGTTGTTGGCGTTACCCATACTCGCATTCTTGATTTTTCACATCATATATCCTAACCGACAAGAGCGATTTATTCTACCTGCCTTGCCAGCTGTTATTATTCTGGGCGTCATCGGTTGGAGTGATTTTGTGCAACAATCCAAATTTTGGTTGAGAAATCAAAAGCTACTTCGTGGATGTTATTTGTTTTTTGTAGTCCTGAATCTCATCGGTGGAATTGGATTGTCCGTGATGTACACAAAAAGAGAACGCGTTGAAGCCATGAGCTATTTATATCGAGCAGGTGACTGCCGGAATTATGTTCTAGAATATACGCATAAGGAGGGCGGCGCAATGTTGCCTCAACATTTTTCTGGGATTTGGACCAAGTTTTATTATTGGAACAATAAAACCAATGTTGAGGAGGTAGTAGCAAAAATGCCTGCTACAGAAGAACTGTTTGCAAATCGGGAAATGACGAAGCCAGTTCCAAACTATTATTTGTTCTACGATGGTGCAAACTTGGAACAAAGAATTGAACGAATAAACACTTTGGTTGGTCCATTGGAGTATTGCAACACTATAGAGCCGGGTTGGCTGGATCAACTGCTGCATAAACTCAATAAAAGAAATACGATTGAACGCATTCATATTTACAAAGTCCAAAAGCCATGAACTATTTCACTAAGGAATTTATAAGTTTCTACAAGGAACTTGCTGCCAATAACAATCGCGATTGGTTTCAATTGAATCGCAAGCGGTATGAGACGCATGTCAAACAAACCATGGAAGTTTTTGTGGCTGATCTCATCGCGGCTATCGCCAAGCATGATAAAGCAGTTGCTGGTATTCGTCCTGGTGATGCGATGTTTCGAATCAATCGTGATATTCGTTTTTCAAAAGATAAAACACCTTACAAAACGTACAGTTCTGCGGCTGTGAGTGCGAGCGGAAAAAAAGTAGATGGTGAAGCTGGTTTATACGTAGAGTTGGGGCCTGAAAAGTTGGGCTTGGCTGGTGGAATTTATATGCCCGACAAGGATGGTTTATTGGATATTCGAGACGCCATGGCCAAACAACCAAAGGCCTTCATAAAAGCACTGCATGATCCTACTTTTAAGAAGATGTGGGGCGTAATGCAAGGAGAGAAAAACAAAGTTATCGCTCCTGAACACAAAGAAGTGGCAAAGGAAATTCCTTACATCTATCACAAGCAGTTTTATTTTTGGAAAGAGTTGCCTGCTAAGCATGTTACGAGCGCTGGACTATTGGATCTTGTAATGGAACATTATGTCGCCGCTAAGCCCGTTTCGAAATTATTGAATCAGGCATTACGCAATCATTGATCAAGGTTGATCTTGTTTTTTTGTTGCGTAAGAGTTTGCGCGTGATAAGGATACGGACTATCAACTAGTCGAATGGCCATTGCAGCATTGACTTCGGTAGGTACAACGTTTATCATATGTTCCTGCCAATCCATATCACTGTCCATTGCAATGAAACCGTACCCTTTGATCACATGCCGGTCAATGTAAATAAACGAATGCTCATTTTCTTTTCTTCCTTTGCCTTTTAATAGTAGAATGGGCAATGCTTCTTCACTTGATCTCAAGGCGCATTCCAGCGCATTGTTATGCTCATCTACTTCTGGCAAAGCTTGATGCATGTCAAACATCTGCAAACCCAGAAGACGAGGGTCTAGTTTTCCTTCATTCGAAATTTGGTAAAGCCATGCAGTCGTTTTTGCCGATGAATTAAAACTGCGTACGACACCTTGATATTTCCCTCCATTTTGAATGCCTAATCGCTCATATCCCAATTGATCGGTATAGCGCAAAACATGATAGTGTTGTGGCCTTTTCTTTTGAGCCCCGTTGTGTTTAGGCCAGTGCGTTCGAATCCGTTGATCTTCTATGAGCAGGGCCAAAATTTCAGTTCCTGTTTCTTCATAGGTCACTGCACAAACATCGGCCATGAAGGCTTGCATGCGGGCGCTTTTTGGGGCACTGCTGAAATGTTGATAGACTCTTTTTTTTATGTTTTTTGCCTTGCCGATGTAGATCGGCTTGTTTTGTTTGTTGAGCAGATGATACACACCGGTAGTGGTTGGCAAGGCTTCGAAAGACTCACGATCCAGATGAGCGGGTAAGAAAAAGGCTTTGTTTTTTTCGATCGTCAAGGCCATCACATCTTCTGCACCAATCAACGCCATGCATTTGTCAAAAAGGGTTAACGTAGCTCGAGCGTCGCCCATGGCGCGGTGTGCAGCCTCGTTGCGTATGTTGAGTTCCAAACAGATATTGGCAAGACCATACGAGCGCAAACCAGGGAATGCTTTGCGTGCCAATTTTATGCTGTCCAGTTTTGGTGGCGCCCAAGTCAAACCCACATGTTCAAAAGAAGCTTTGACAAAGGAATAGTCAAAACTAACGTTATGGGCTACAAAAATGGAGTCCTTTAAGACCTCCAATAAGTCGTCTGCGATTTCTTCAAATGTGGGAGCACCTACCAGCATTTGATCGGTGATTCCCGTCAACGTAGTGATATAGAGCGGAAGTTTAATACCTGGGTTGATCAAAGTCTGGAATTCCTCAACAATTTCGTTGTCCTCCCATACAATGACAGCGATTTCAATAATACTATTGCCAGAAGCATGACTTCCCGTGGTTTCAATATCAGTTATGGCATAACGCATATGTCAGTGGATAAATAGAAAACAGTACAGGTCTATGTAGTGCCATTTTCTGCACTAAATTTACGAGCTATGAGAGTGTATATAAAGTATTTCGTTTTATTGTTTATTACTTTTCTATGCGCGGGAGACCAGGTTTCAGCACAAAATGGGTGGCGCAAGATAATCCATGCCAAGGCTGTCTCACCTTTGACCGATGACGAAGAGGAAATGGAGGAGGATACCATTCGAGGTTTTAGTTTTGGACTGAACTTAGGTACTTATTTTGCTTCGAAAAAATCGGCGATTTTCTATAATGGTGCCTGCTCTTCAAATGAGTTTATTGATGTAAATGAGGTGCGTTGCTATAGCATAGCTGATCGACTCGGTGTTACTGGCAACAATGCAGCATTTAATCAAACCTATAACAAGGTATTAAATGAAGTTGGAAACGGCGCTACGGGATTTGATGTGCCGTATGATTCTTATCCAGCGAATATGCGGTATAGTCCGGCTTTTTTGGTTGGACTAAATATAAAATACGCCTTCAATCGATATAGCGCGATTCTTTTTAATGTGAATGGTATCAAACTCAAATCGGTCGATATTTTCACTCTGCGTTTTTATGGCGGAACGTTGCCAGTGAATGCCCAAAGTGATGTCCGCAAGTACACCATTGTTGGTCAGGAACAACGTTTCAACCTGGGCCTCGGATATCGCCATGGATGGTATATGAATGACTATGCCAATTTTTATTTACAAGGTGGAGCGAGTATGTTGGGGACTCAATTTGAAAACAATTATTTGCAAATAGGTGAGAGTAACTATGATCTATTTGTAGGGGTTCAAAATCAAAACACCTTGGTGAGACCACAACCCAACACCGAAGTGACTTTTGGAGGATACGGAGCAATGGGAGTTGAATTTTTCTTCAACAAAAAATTATCATTCGATCTCAGTTTCGGAATGAACAGAGAGAAGGTGGTGATATTCTCATTGGAGCAAAAGGGTTGGCATAAGTGGATTCAAGCCACCTTCACCATATAAGATTTTAATCAATTATCGCAACTCAAGAATGCGTCTTGAATGCGAAATCAAAATAATAAAAAGGCTGCTTCATGAGTGAAGCAGCCTTTCTTTTCTTGCTATCAATTATTGATGAAATATTTTTAAGGAGCTGCTCTGATTGCCTCGTGTAGTGCGGATGACATAGGCTCCAGTTGTAAGCCCGTCTAATGAGATGTGTGAAGTTTGATTGCTGGAAAGAACTCTTTGACCAAGCGCGTTATAGACTTCCCAGTCGGATGGCAATAAATCTGCTGATGAGTATTGGTGATTACCTTGATTGATTATTCCAAATGCGTCGTTGGATTGTTCCGAGGTTGATAGTTCAAAGGTGTTCTGATAAATTGTAAAAAAACCATCGCTGTCCAATTGGAAAACGACCTGAAACTGGCCATCAACATAGGCCATGAAGCTGTATTGAACGTATAATTCATCAATAACTGAAATCAATGCAACTTGGTTATAGGTGACATTGTTCGGTAATGACAACGATCCCCAAGCACTATACTCAGTGTTAAAGGAATATGAGAATCCACCGCCAAATTCATAATAATCGGTATCCACATCGCCATGTTCCAATGGAAATTTGAAATAAGTGAGGCTATTTACAAGCATGCTACATTCCAAGCTGCTCCCGTATTCACCAATTATGGATAATGAATCTTGATCTAGAACGCATATCGTATAATAAACACTTTCAGGAGTGTTTGGATCATATTCAAGAACAAGCGCCGTGCAGGTTGGTGCTGTTTCGGGACACACCAAGGTGCTATTGTTGACAGTGACGAATACATTCTGATCTTGACCGGTTGTAGTCAAGGCGCTAAAATCCCAATTGTTGTTGGTGCCCGTAGTGGAGAATTTTGGAAACG